>DATLZL010000580.1:0-11814 GCA_035574035.1 Binatia bacterium
CCTCGGCGCTCCTGCTGATCGCCACCGCCGTCGCGTCGCTCCTGATCTACCGCGACCCGCCGGACCTGCCGCCGCCGGCTCCCGGCGCCCGCCAGGCGGTCCGGTCGGTGCTGCTCACCCGTGACCTCTGGCTGGTGGCCCTCTCGACGCTGGTCTTCGCCGCCGTGCAGACGGTGTGGATGGCCTTCCTCGTCCTCTACCTCACCGACGTGGTCGGGCTGCCGCTGCTCGCCGCCGGTCGCTACCTGGCCGTGGCCCAGGTGGCGGGCATGGCCGGGCGGATCGGCTTCGGCGTGCTCTCCGACCGCGTGCTGGGCGGGCGCCGCCGGGCGCCGCTGGCCCTGGCCGGCGTGGGCTCGGCGCTCTGCTCGATCGCCATCGCGCTGAGCGGGCCCGGCACGCCGGCCGCGCTCCTGCTGCCGATCGCTCTGGTGTTCGGCTTCTGCGGCATCGGCTGGAATGGCGTCCAGCACACGCTGATGGCCGAGCTGGCCGGGCCGCGCTCGGCCGGCACCGCCGTCGGCCTCGGCCTGGCCGTCTCCTCGCTCGGCGTGACGCTGGGCCCTCCGCTGTTCGGCTGGTGGGTCGAGCGGCTGGGCGGCTACCGGGGCCCGTGGATCGGGCTAGCCGCGGTCATGCTCGGCGCGCTGGCGCTGCTGGCCGTCGTGCGGGAGCGGCCCCGGCTGCCGTAGCTCGACCGTGCGCATCGGGAGCGGGATCTCGATCCCCTCGGCGCGCAGCCGCCGCAGGATGCGCTTGCGGAGCTCGTGCTGGGCCGTGTACTGGTCCACGAACGTCGCCACCTGGCAGATGAGCGTAAAGTCCAGCGAGTAGGCGCCGAAGCCGGGGATGAAGCGCACGAACGGGGGCGGGTCGGCGAGCAGCCCTGGCACCTCCCCGGCGGCCCGCGTGGCCTCCTCGACCAGCACCCGCTCCACGTGGTCCGGGTCGCTGCCGTAGGCCACGCCGACCGGGACCAGCAGCGCCATCCGCGGCTCGGGCAGGTCGTAGTTGATGATGATCGACTCGGCGACCCGCTTGTTGGGAACGATGACGACGTTGTTCTGCAGCATCCGCACCCGGGTCGAGCGCCAGCCCACGTCCACCACGAACCCCTCGATGGTGTCGGCGATCTTCACGTAGTCCCCCACCCGGATCGGCCGGTCGGCCAGCAGGTGCATGCCGGCGAAGAGGTTGGACAGGGTGTCCTGGAGCGCCAGCGCCACCGCCAGGCCGCCGACGCCCAGGGCGGTCAGGATGGGCGTGATCTGGATGCCGAGCGCCGAGAGCAGGACCAGGAAGCCGACGACCAGGACGAGGCCCCGGGAGGCGGTCCGGGCCAGCCCGGTGACGGGACCGCCCAGGGCCCCGCGCTCGCCGGCCCGGGTGATCAGCGTGCCGGCGACGCCGGCCACGGTCAGCGTGACCGACACGATGATGGCGGCCTCGAGGACCACGGAGAGCTGCTGGGCCAGGCGGCGGGGCAGGTGGGCGTACTCGCCGGCGATCTCCAGGGCCACGAACAGCGCGAGCACGAGCGCCCACAGGAGCGACGGCAGGCGGACGGCCTCCAGGAGGGCCGCCAGTCCGTTAGCGCCGCGCCCCCACCGGCCGAGAACGGCCAGCACCGCCCCGCGCAGCACCAGCGCGGCGACGGCGGCCACGACGAAGCCCACCAGAGGCCAGACCAGCGGGGGCACCGGCGCCATGCTATCGTAGCCGTCGCTGCCCGGAGAGCGATTCTTGGGGCGGGCGAAGCGCGTTGCGTGACGCGCGCGAGGGCCGCCTGCCGGCCGGCGGCGGAGGCGCGGCGTGAGGCGGGAGAGATTCTTTTACGGCTGGGTCGTGCTGGGCGCCGCCGCGCTCATCACCTGCGTGGGCATGGGCGCCCTGTTCTCGCTGGGCGTCTTCCTCAAGCCGATCGAGCAGACGACCGGCTGGTCGCGCACTGGCATCTCGACGATCGCCCTCCTCAACTGGATCTTCATGGGCCTGGGTTCCTTCCTGTGGGGCTCGCTGTCCGACCGGTTCGGAACCCGGGTGGTCGTGCTGGCCGGCGGCGCGCTGCTCGGGCTGGGGCTGGTGCTGTCGAGCCAGGTGACGGCGCTCTGGCAGCTGCACCTCACCTTCGGCGGCCTCGTCGGCCTGGCGGTGGGCGCCTTCTACGCCCCGCTGACCTCGACGGCCACCAAGTGGTTCACCGCCAACCGCGGCCTCGCCGTCGCGATCGTCTCGGCGGGGATCGGCCTCGGCGTGCTGCTCGTCTCGCCGCTGGCCCGCTGGCTCGCCACGCTCTTCGACTGGCGGATCGCCATGCTGATCCTCGGCGACCTGGCCTGGCTGGTCGTGATCCCGGCCGCGCTCCTGATCCGTGACCGCCCCGGCGACCTGGGCGCGGCGGCCCGCGGCGGTCCGGCCCGCATCCAGCCCGAGTTCTCGGCCGCCCAGGTCTGGCGGGCGCCGCAGTTCTGGGTCATCGCCCTGACCCACTTCGCCTGCTGTGCTGCGCACTCCGGCCCGATCTTCCACATGGTGACCCACGCCATCGACCAGGGCGTACGCCCGATGACGGCGGCCACGGTGCTCAGCGTGTCGGGCCTCTCCTCGATCTTCGGCCGCGTCGGCGCCGGCGTGCTGGCCGACCGCATCGGGGCCAAGCCGACGCTGGTGGGCGGGCTCGCGCTGCAGGCCGGCGTGATCCTGCTCTACCTCGTGGCCGGCGACGCCCGCACCTTCTACCTGCTGGGGCTCGCGTTCGGGACGTTCTACGGCGGCGTCATGCCGCTCTACGCGCTGGTGACCCGCGAGTACTTCGGCGAGAAGGTGATGGGCAGCGCCTACGGGGGCGTGTTCCTCGTCTCCACCCTCGGCATGGGGCTCGGCTCCTTCGCCGGCGGCCTGATCTACGACCGGCTGGGCGGCTACGCCTGGCTCTTCCTGGCCTCGGCCGCGATCGGCGGGCTGGCCGCGCTGCTGGCCGTCACCTTCCGGCCGCCGCGGACCCTGCCGGCCCCGGTACCCGTCGCCGGCGGCCGTTGAGCCGTCCGCCCGGCCTCGGGCGGCGGCCACGGCCGGCGGAGGGACGCTGAGCGGCGGCAGGCCCCGGCGGAGCCCGCCGCCGCCCCGGACGGGTCAGGCCCGGCTGGCCCGCGCGGCTTCGATGGCGCCCTCCTCCCAGATGCTGTGCGTGCGCGTCTCGGGCATCGTGAACAGGGCGATGAGGAACATGAGCAGTGGCAGCCCGATCGGGTAGGCCAGCGCCCAGGCCAGGCTTCCCGTGTTGAGGTAAGCGGCGGTGGTGATGATGGGCACCAGCCCGCCGCCCCAGCCGTTGCCGATGTGGTAGGGAACCGACACCGAGGTGTAGCGGATGCGGCTCGGGAAGAACTCCGCCAGGAAGGCGGCGATGGGACCGTAGGTCATGCCCACGTAGTTGACGAGCACGGCCACGATCAGGATCGAGAGGCCCCAGTTGAGGTTCTTCGGGTCGGCGGCGACGCTGAGCGCGCGGTAGAGCGGATAGTAGGTGAGCGAGGCCAGCAGCATCCCGCCGAGGATGATGGGCTTGCGGCCGAGCTTGTCCGACAGCCAGCCCCAGAAGATCAGGGTCGGGGTGGCGATGAGCAGCGCGACCCCGACGATGGTGCTGGAGGTCAGCACATCGAGCTTCTTGACCGTCTGCAGGAAGTAGAGGGCCCAGAACTGGCCGCTGTACCACACGCACCCCTGCCCGAGCACGACCACGCTGGCGATGAGGACGTACTTCAGGTTGGCGCTGAGGAACGCCTCCCGCCACGGGTTCCGGACCAGCCGCCCCCGGGCCTTGATCTCCTGGAAGACGGGCGTCTCCTGCAGCGACAGCCGGATGTAGATGGCGATGGCCACCAGCAGCAGTGAGATCAGGAACGGGATCCGCCAGCCCCACTCGTTGAACGCCTCGTTGCCCATCGCCGTCCGGGTGCCGATGATCACGCCCAGCGAGACGACGATTCCCAGCGTGGGCGAGGTCTGCAGCCAGCCGGTGTAGTAGCCGCGCTTCTCGTCGGCGATGTGCTCGGCGACGTACGTGATGGCCCCGCCGTACTCGCCGCCCAGGCACAGCCCCTGGATCAGCCGGAGGACGAACAGCATGAAGGCCGCCGCCAGCCCCACCTGGGCGTAGGTGGGGAGCACGCCGATCACCGCCGTGGAGAGGCCCATGCCGCTCAGCGTGACCAGGAACGTGTACTTGCGGCCGACCCGGTCCCCCAGCCAGCCGAAGACGAAGGCGCCCAGCGGCCGGATCAGGAAGCCGACCGAGAAGAGCGCCACCGTGCTGAGGAACGCCGCCACCGGGTGGCTCTTCTCGAAGAACTTCACGGCCAGGATCGAGGCCAGGCTGCCGAAGATGTAGAAGTCGTACCACTCGATGATGTTGCCGACGGCGGCGGCGATCACCACCCGCCGGAGCTCCCGGGGTGGAACATGGGGTGCCGGCATACCTCTTCCTCCTGTCAGGTGTGAGCGGTTGGCTCGGGTCGGCTCCGCCACCACGGCGGAGCCTTCGTCGCGTCCGCGCGACGGCCGGCCAGCGTCCGGGCCACGAGGTCGAGCAGCTCCTCGGGCCCGAACGGCTTGCGCAGCGTCGCCTGGACGCGGAGGTTGGCGGGGACGCCCTCCGGCGAGCCGGAGATGAGCACGACCGGCAGATCGGGCCAGTGGGCCCCGACCCGCCGGATCAGCTCCCAACCGTCCACGCCGGGGAGCCCGCGGTCCGTCACGAGCAGGTCCACAGGAGTCTTGGCCAGCGCCGCCAGCGCCTCCTCGCCGGAGGCGACGGCGACGACGTCGTAGCCGCCGGCCTCGAGCGCGCGCTGCAGCGGGCGGCGCAGGACCGCGTCGTCATCGACGACGAGGATCGTCGCTCTCATAGGTGGGTCCCTCCCGGCTCGGCCCCGCGCGCGTGCGCGGCGCCGAGCGGCCCCGGTCGGGGCGACGGTCAGACGAGTCTCTGGAGCGCGGGGAGGGAGCTAGGCGAGGGGCGGAGCGCGACCGGCTCGATCCGAGGCCAGCGGGTCGGTCGCCCGGGACGCCGGCGGGGGCGCGGGCGCCCGGCGCCAGGAGCGGCCGGCCAGCCGGGTCTCGGCGAGCACCTCATCCAGGGGAGCTCTGAAAGGCGACTGCTCGAGGGCCAGCTCGTCGAGCGCCTGGGTCAGGGGGTTGTCGAACGACAGGACGGCCAGGCGCCAGAAGACGCTGACCGCCGCCTGGGGCCCCAGCAGCAGCAGGGCGCCGAGCAGCGCGATCAGGAGGCCGACGGCCGCGACGTTCCGCGGCCGGCGCCGGGCGGCACCGGAGGCTCCGGGCGGTAGCGGACGGGGCATCGGCGCGTAGTATAACCTCGTCGGTATAGCGTCGTCGGTCGGCCCGGCGACCGGGCCGGCGCGGTGCGGCCGGGCTGACCTCCAGCAGCTGACCGATGGGGCGTTGACACTCCGAGGCGCGGGTGGTAAGAGTTACGGCACTTTTCTCGATGTCCGGCCAGCACTTCCGTCGTGGCGTCCAGGGCTCGACGCCCGGCATCGTCTGAGCGGGAGCCGTCCAGTCACCGGGCCAACGGGACCCGAGCAAGGAGGACGAGGTATGAGGAGCGACCAGGTGAATCGGCGGCAATTCCTGAAGGTGTCCGGCGCGGCGGCGGCGGTCGCGTCCACGGGGCTGGAAGGCATCCTGGCCGCCGGCCGCGCCCCGGCCTATGCCCAGGGGACGAAGCTGCACGTCGTCCGCTGGGTGGACTTCATCCCGGAGGCCGACAAGGTCCTCAAGGAGAAGCTGGCTCCCGAGGCGGGCAAGGCGCTGGGAGCCGAGATCCAGATCGAGACCATCAACGCCAACGATGTCCAGCCCCGCATCACCGCCGCCATCCAGTCCGGGGCCGGCGCCGATATCTTCTTCCTGATGTACAACTGGCCGCAGCTCTACCAGAAGGCGCTGGTGGACGTGAGCGACGTCGCCACCGCGGTGGCCAAGGAGCAGGGCGGCTTCTACGGCGTCTTCGAGCCGTCCTTCCGGGTCGACGGCCGCTGGCTCGGCATGCCCCACTCCATCGTCGGCAACGCCATCGCCTACCGGAAGTCGTGGTTCCGCGAGGTCGGCTACCCCGAGTTCCCCAAGACCTGGGACGAGCTGCGCAAGGCGGCGGCCGCGCTCAAGAAGAAGGGCCGGCCCTACGGGCAGACCCTCGGCCACACCTTCGGTGACGCGCCCACCTGGGCCTACCCGCTCATGTGGTCGTTCGGCGGCGCCGAGACGGACAAGAGCGGCAAGAAGGTCGTCGTCAACTCCAAGGAGACGGTGGAGTCGGTGAAGTGGATGCAGGCCTTCTGGAAGGAAGGCTGCGACGAGGGCGGCCTGGCCTGGGACGACACCAACAACAACCGGGCCTTCCACGCCGGCGACATCTGCGCCACCCTCAACGGCGCCTCGATCTACATCGTGGCCAAGCGGCAGCGGGACAAGCTCAAGGACGAGCGGGGCGAGCCCCTGTTCCAGGACATCGACCACGCGCTCTACCCGCTGGCCGGGGCCAAGGGCCAGTACCCGCTCTACTTCTCCAACGGCCACGGCGTCATGCAGTACTCGAAGAACCAGAAGCTGGCCAAGGACTTCCTGCGCTGGCTGCACAAGAAGGAGAACTTCGAGCCCTGGTTCCAGGCCTGCGAGGGCTACAGCGTGGCCGCCACCACCGAGTGGGAGAAGCACCCGATGTGGTCGAAGATCGACAAGCCGCTCCAGCTCTTCCGCACCGCCGCCCGCGAGACGCGGATCTTCGGCTACGCCGGCCCCTCCACCGGCAAGGCCACCGAGGCGTTCTCCAAGTACATCGTCGTCGACATGTACGCCAAGGCCGTGCAGGGCATGAAGGCCGAGGACGCGGTGAAGTGGGCGGAGACCGAGCTCAAGAAGATCTACGAGGCGTAGCCCGGCGGCAGCCCCCACGGTGACATGAGCCGACCCATCGCGGGCGGGTCGGGCGGCGCGGCCCCGCTGGAGGTCGCGCTGCCCCACCCCGGCGCGTCGCGCCGTCCGGCGCGGCCCGGCTGGCTGGAGAGCGAGCGCCTGCTGGCTGCCCTGCTGCTGACGCCGGCCGTGGCCCTGCTCGGCCTGTTCATCGCCTACCCGTTCGTGATGGGCGTGTGGCTGTCGCTCTCCAGCACGTCGGTCGGCAACCCCGGACAGTTCGTCGGATTGGACAACTTCCTGAAGGCCTGGAACGACTCCATCTTCCGGGTCGCCTTCCGCAACACGTTCGTCTACACCTTCTGGGCGACGATCTTCAAGCTCGCGCTGGGCATGTGGCTGGCGCTGCTGCTGAACCGGCACTTCCGCGGCAAACGGCTGGTGCGGGCCTTCATGCTGCTGCCCTTCATCGTGCCGACCGTGCTCTCGACCTTCGCCTGGCGGTGGATGTTCGACCCCACCTTCAGCGTGCTCAACTGGCTCCTCTACCAGACCGGGCTCATTGTGACCAAGGTGCCCTTCCTGAGCGACGGCACCTACGCCCTCTGGTGCGCCATCGTCGTCAACACCTGGCGCGGCATGCCCTTCTTCGCCATCACGCTGCTGGCCGGCCTGCAGACGATCAACCCCGACCTCCACGAGGCGGCCTCGCTGGACGGCGCCAACGGCTGGCGGCGCTTCTGGCACATCACCTGGCCCCTGCTGAAGCCGGTCACGCTGGTGGTGGTCGTCTTCTCGGTGATCCAGACCTTCTCGGACTTCCAGCTGATCTACGTGCTGACCGGCGGTGGGCCGGCCAACTCCACCCACCTGCTGGCCACCTACGCCTACCAGGTCGGCGTGGGCACCGGGCTGCTGGGCGAGGGGGCGGCCATCTCGCTGTTCATGCTGCCGGTCCTGTTCCTCGTGGTCTGGCTCCAGCTCCGCTATTTGCGCCGACTGGAGGGAGCGTAGATGGTGATCGAGCGGCGCTGGAAGAAGTGGCTCTTCTTCTACATTCCGCTGACCGCCTTCATCGTCGGCACGCTGTTCCCCTTCTACTGGATGCTGATCACCGCCATCCGGCCCGACAGCGAGCTCTACCGGTCGTGGCGGGCGGCCAACAACGCGCCCTTCTGGACCCTCAACCCCACGCTGGCCCACTTCCAGGACCTGATGGCCAAGACCACGTTCCCCATCTGGCTCTGGAACACGTTCTTCATCGCGGTCGCCTCCACCGCCATCTCGCTGGTCTGCGGGCTCTTGGCCGGCTACGCGCTGGCCCGCCTGCGCTTCCCGATGGCGGGCACGCTGGGCACGGCGATCTTCGTCACCTACCTGGTGCCGCCGACCCTGCTGTTCATCCCGCTGGCCGACATCATCCGGAACTTCCAGCTCGGCAACACCCCCTGGGCGCTGATCCTGACCTACCCCACCTTCCTGATCCCGTTCTGCACCTGGCTGCTGATGGGCTACTTCAAGACCATCCCCCGGGAGCTGGAGGAGTGCGCCCGGATCGACGGGGCCAGCCGCTTCGGGGCCATGGTCCGGATCATCTTCCCCATCGCGGTGCCGGGCATCCTCTCGGCCGGGATCTTCGCCTTCACGCTGTCGTGGAACGAGTTCATCTACGCCCTGGTGTTCCTGTCCTCGCCGGAGCGCAAGACGGTCCCGGTGGGGGTGGTGTCGGAGCTGATCCGCGGCGACATCTATTTCTGGGGGCAGCTGATGGCCGGGGCCCTGCTGGGCTCGGTGCCGGTGGCGCTGGTCTATTCGTTCTTCGTGGAGTACTACGTCACGGGGCTGACCGGCTCGGTGAAGGGCTAGGTGGCCCGCGGCAGGAGGAGATCGCCCGATGGCCCAGGTCGTCCTGAAGGACCTCAACAAGAAGTTCGACGAGGTGCACGCGGTCAAGGACGTCAACCTCCACATCCGCGACAAGGAGTTCATCGTCCTGGTCGGCCCCTCGGGGTGCGGCAAGTCCACCACCCTGCGCATGATCGCCGGCCTGGAGGAGATCACCTCGGGCGAGATCGTCATCGGCGACCGTGTGGTCAACGACCTGCCGCCCAAGGACCGGGACATCGCGATGGTGTTCCAGAACTACGCGCTGTACCCGCACATGACGGTCTACGACAACATGGCCTTCGGCCTACGCATGCGCAAGTTCCCCAAGCACGAGATCGAGAAGCGCGTGCGGGAAGCGGCCGAGATCCTGGGCATCCAGGACCTGCTCAAGCGCAAACCCCGCCAGCTCTCCGGCGGCCAGCGGCAGCGGGTGGCCGTGGGCCGGGCCATCGTGCGCCACCCCCAGGTGTTCCTCTTCGACGAGCCGCTGTCCAACCTGGACGCCAAGCTGCGCGTGCAGATGCGCGTGGAGCTCAAGCGCCTGCACGACCGGCTGGAGACGACCGCGATCTACGTGACCCACGACCAGGTCGAGGCCATGACGCTGGGCGACCGGGTGGTGGTGATGAAGGACGGGTGGATCCAGCAGGTGGGCGAGCCGCTCGAGCTCTACTCGCGGCCGGCCAACCGGTTCGTGGCCGGCTTCATCGGCTCGCCGGCCATGAACTTCGTCGACGTGACGGTCAAGGACTCCGCCGGCGACCTGTGGGCGGAGACCACGGGCCTGCGGGTGCGGGTGCCGGCCGGGCAGCGCGAGCGCCTGCGGCCGTACACTGGCCGGGCCGTCACGCTGGGCATCCGGCCGGAGGACCTCCACCTCGGGGACGGCGGCGACCACGCCTTCGACGCGGTGGTGGAGGTCGTGGAGCCGCTCGGTTCCGAGATCCTGCTCGACGTCAAGGCCGGTCCCCACACCATGGTGGCCCGGGTGGATCCCAGCGTGCGGGTGAAGGTCCACGAGAAGATCCGCCTGGCCCTGGACCCGGCCCGGATCCACTTCTTCGACCCCCGGTCCGAGGCGGCGATCTGACCGGGGCGCGTCCGGGGAGATCAGGGGCCGAACAGCCAGCGCGGGAACCAGAGCACGATGTCCGGGAACGCGATGCACAGTCCCAGCCCGACCAGCTGCAGCGCCATGAACTCGGCCATCCCCCAGTAGATGTCGGTGAGCCGCCAGTCCGGGGCCACGCCCTTCAGGTAGTAGGCGGCCATCGCCACCGGCGGCGACAGGAACGCGGTCTGGAGGTTGACGGCCACGAGCGTGGCGAACCACAGCAGGTCAAACTTCAGCGCCAGGATCGCCGGCTGAAGCAGCGGCACGAACACCAGCACGATCGCCGGCCACTCGAACGGCCAGCCGAGCAGGAAGATCAGCGCCATCACCACCAGCAGCGTTCCCAGCGGGGGTAGCGGCAGCCCGAGCAGCGCCTCGGTCATGCGGGTGGCCGACCCCAGCCGGGTGAAGATGGCGCCGAAGATGTTGGAGGCGACGGCCAGGAACAGCACCATGCTCGACTGCTGGGCGGTGAGGATCATCGCCGACCGGAGGCGCTTCCAGGTCAGCTGGCGGTAGGCGGCGGCCATCAGCACCGTGCCCACCACGCCCACGGCCGCCGCCTCGGTGGGCGTGGCCATACCGGCCAGGATGGGCCCCAGGGTGACCACGGTCAGCACGAGGTGCGGCAGCATGCCGAGCGTCAGCTCCACGGCCAGGGTCCGGAGCGAGCCCGCCCGCTCCGCGACCGGCAGCGGGGGCCCCAGCCGTGGGTTGAGCAGGCAGCGGACCAGCGTCCAGACGATGAAGATCGCCGACAGCAGGAAGCCGGGGCCGAAGGCCGCGGCGTAGAGCCCGGCCACCGATACGCCCATGACCGGTCCCATCACGACCAGCATGACGCTGGGCGGGATCAGGATGCCCAGGCTGCCGCCGGCCGTGATGGAGCCGGCCGACAGCCGCGGGTCGTAGCCGGCCCTGGTCATGGTCGGCACGGCCATGATGCCGACGACGGCCACCGTCGCGCCGACCGTGCCGGCCGCGATGCCGAAGATGGTCGCCGTCAGCAGCACCGCCACGTAGAGCGAGCCCGGCACCGGGCCCATCAGGAGCCGGAAGGCGTGGAAGAGGCGCTCCATGAGACCGCCTTCCTCCAGCAGGTAGCCCATGAAGATGAAGAGCGGGACGGCGGCCAGGACCTCCTCCTTCATCAGGCCGATGGTCTGGAACACGGTCAGGTAGAAGACCAGATCGCCCAGCATCAAGTAGCCGAAGGCGAGCGAGAGGAACATCAGGGTGAACGCCACCGGGAAGCCGATGAAGATCGCGGCCAGGAACACCGCCAGCAGCAGGAAGCCCAGGGCCTCGGGGCTCAGCGCGCGTCCCTCCGGATCACCTGCCAGCACTTCACCACCTCGGAGACCCCCTGCAGCAGGAGCAGCAGGGCGCTGAGCGGGATCACGGCCTTCAGCGGGTAGAGCACGGGACGCCAGGGGGTGGCGTCCGAGCGCTCGGTGATCTGCCAGGCGTGCCAGGCCTCCACGCCCCCGGCGTAGAGCACGAAGAGCAGGCCGGGGAAGAAGAACAGCAGGTAGCCGAGGGCGTCGACGGCCGCCCGGGTCCGGGGCGACCAGCGCTCGTAGAAGACGTCGGTCCGGATGTGCCCGCCGCGCCGGAGCGTGTAAGCGGCGGCCAGCATGAACTGGGCCCCGTACAGCATGTAGGTCAGGTCGTAGGCCCAGACGGTCGGCGCGTTGAAGGCATAGCGGGCGACGACCTCGTAAGCCACCGCCAGCGTCATCGGCACGATGAGCCAGCCGGCCAGCCAGCCGGCTCCGGTGCTGACGGCGTCGAGCGCGGCCGTGAGCCGCCCGGCGGCGCCGCCGGCGGTCGGCTCCACGCGGGCCACCAGGCTGTGGAGGCCGGCCTTGACG
>DATLZL010000581.1:0-2205 GCA_035574035.1 Binatia bacterium
CGACCAACGGTGACGATCCCGCGCGTCGACGTCCGCCAGCCGCTCGGGGCCTGGGCGGGCCCGGCGTGCCGCCGATCGCGCCCGCCCTCTGCAACGCGATCCTCGCCGCGACCGGCACGCGGATCCGGCGGCTGCCGATCCGCGACGAGATCAAGGCGTAGGAGGCCCTGAGGACGCCGCCGGGCCGCCGCCGTCACGAAGGGGCCGGTGCCGGGCCGGGCTACGAGGCGGTCGGGCGGCGCCGCCAGCGGAGGTCGGGCTCGCGGGCGGCCCGGGCCTGGTCGAGCCGGCGCACCGGGGTGGTGCGCGGGGCGTCGAGCACCGTCTGGGGGCTCGTCTCGGTCTCGCGGGCGATCCGGATCATCGCCTCGCAGAACGCGTCCAGCGTCTCGCGGGACTCGGTCTCGGTCGGCTCGATCATCAGCGCCTCCTCGACGATCAGCGGGAAGTAGGTCGAGGGCGCGTAGAAGCCGAGGTCGAGCAAGCGCTTGGCGATGTCCATGGCGCTGACGCCGTGCTTCTTCTGGCGGCGCGCCGAGAGCACGCACTCGTGCATGCACGGCCCCGGCGCCGCCACGTCGTAGTGCCCTTCCAGGCGCTTCATCACGTAGTTGGCGTTGAGCACGGCGTTGTCGCTCACCGCCCGGAGCCCCTCGGGCCCCATGGTCCGGATGTAGGCCCACGCCCGGACCAGCATGCCCACGTTGCCCCAGAAGGCCTGCAGCTTGCCGATGGACTTCGGCCGCCTCCAGTCGAGCGCGTAGCGCTCGCCGCGCTTGACGACGACCGGGACAGGCAGGAACGGCTCCAGGTGGGCCTTGACCCCCACCGGGCCGGCGCCCGGACCGCCCCCGCCGTGCGGCGTGGTGAAGGTCTTGTGCAGGTTGAAGTGGCAGACGTCGAAGCCGAGGTCGCCGGGGCGCGCGATGCCCAGGATGGCGTTCAGGTTGGCGCCGTCCATGTAGACCTGCACGCCGTGGGCGTGGCAGCGCTCGGTGATCTCCATGATCCGCGGCTCGAAGTTCCCCAGCGTGTTCGGCACCGTGATCATGAAGGCGGCCACGTCGGGGCCCAGGTGGCGCTCGAGGTCCTCCACGCTGACCTCGCCGTTGGCGTCGGACTTCACCTCGATGACCTCGTACCCGGCCAGCGCGGTGGAGGCCGGGTTGGTGCCGTGGGCGGAGTCGGGGACGAGGACCTTGGTGCGCCGCTCGCCGTTGGCCTCGTGCCAGGCCCGGATCATCAGGACGCCGGCCAGCTCGCCCTGGGCCCCGGCCGCCGGCTGGAGCGACACGGCATCCATGCCGGCGATCTCGGCCAGGTACGCGGCCAGCTCGTGCATGAGCCGGAGCACGCCCTGGCTGCGCGCCTCCGGCGTGAGCGGGTGCAGGCGGGCGAAGCCGGGCAGCCGGGCCGCGTCCTCGTTGACCTTGGGGTTGTACTTCATCGTGCACGAGCCGAGCGGGTAGAAGTGGGTGTCCACCCCGTAGTTGAGCTGGCTCAGCCGCGAGTAGTGGCGGACGACGTCGAGCTCGGAGACCTCGGGCAGGGCCGGCGGCTCGCGGCGCAGGTAGCCGGCCGGGATCCGGGCCCGGGCGGCCTCGACGTCCACGTCGGGCGCCGCCAGCGAGTAGGCCGTGCGACCCGGCGAGGAGAGCTCGAAGATCAGCCGGTCGTAGGAGGGGGCGCCGTCGTAGGGCATCAGGCCACCGCCCGGCCGAGCGCCGCGGCGAAGGCGTCGATCTCCTCGCGCGTGCGCTTCTCGGTCACCGCCACCAGCAGGCAGTCGGCGAGGCGGCGGTCGAAGGGCTTGAGGGGGACGCCGGCCAGGATCCGCTCCCGCAGCAGCCGCTGCACGACGCGCTCCGGCGCCCGCGGCAGGCGGAGCGTGAACTCCTTGAAGAAGGGCGCGCCGAAGCGCAGGCTCACGCCGGGCACGGCGGTCAGGCGCTCGGCCGCGTAGCGAGCCTTGGCCATGGACTGCTCGCCGACCTCGACCAGCCCCCGCTTGCCCAGGATCGCCAGGTAGATCGTGGCCATGAGCGCGCAGAGGGCGACGTTGGTGCAGATGTTGGACGTCGCCCGGGCCCGCCGGATGTGCTGCTCGCGCGTCTGCAGCGTCAGCACGAAGCCCCGCCGGCCGTCGAGGTCCACGGTGGCGCCCACCAGGCGGCCGGGCAGCCGCCGGACGAACTCCTGCCGGGC
>DATLZL010000582.1:0-7882 GCA_035574035.1 Binatia bacterium
GCCGGCCGCGCGCCCGGCCGCACGGGTCGCCGCCCCGTCACCGAAACGCCGGCATGACGCGCGTCGCCCAGTCCCGGAGGAAGCGCAGCTTGTCGTCGACGTGGACGCTGATCCAGAACTGCCGCGCCCCGGCCTCCACCGCGCGCTCGAGCTTGGCCACGCACTGCTCCGCCGTGCCCACGGCCGCGAACCGGTCGGCGAGGTAATCCAGCAGGCCCAGCTCCTCGATCAGTCGGCCGTTGGCGCCGCCGGGCCGGACGTGGTCGGTGAAGGCGTACCGGCGGCCCAGCTCCTTCACCCGCGGGACGAGCTCGGGCGGGACGTGCTTGCCCTCGGTCGTGAACCGGCCGAGGTGGTTGCCCGCCGCCGCCAGCGACATCTTGATCGCCTCGACGCCCTCCCGATAGCTCGGAGCGACGTTGGCGTCGGGCCACCACCAGAGGTCGAGGGCGTCCGGATCGCGCCCGGCCGCCCGCGCGCCCTCCCGCACCCGGGCGATCGAGTCCCGCACGATCTCGGGCAGGATGCCGGTCCGGATCACCACGCCGTCGGCGATCTCGCCCGCCAGCCGCAGCGTCTTCGGCCCCGACGCCGCCAGGTAGAGGGGGATCCCGGCCCGCGTCCAGGTCAGCCGGGCCGGCGCGCCGTGATAGGTGGCTGCCCCGGTCGTCAGGAGCGCGCGGATCGTGAGCGCGTACTCCCGCAACTCGGCGAGCGGGGCCGGACGCAGGTTGAGGGTGTAGGCGGCGCTGTCGCCGCTGCCGATCCCGACCAGGGTGCGGCCCGGCGCCAGCTCCTCCAGCGTCGCGGCGGCCGAGGCGGCGACGGCCGGGTGCCGGGTCAGCGGCGTGATGACGCGGGGCCCCAGGCGGATCCGCTCCGTGCTCGCTGCGCAGAGGGCCAGGGTGACGTACACGTCGCGGCACAGCGACTGCGAGTCCGAGATGCCGAGGAGGTCGTACCCCAGGCGCTCGACCTCGCCGGCCCAGCTCGCCACCTCCCGGGGCGGCGCCGTCGGCATGAAGTTGATCCCGAACCTGACCCGCATGCTCCGCCTGCTCGCACCTCCCCGGCCGGGCCGTCAGGGCGCCTGCCGGTTCAGTCGTCCGGTCTCATCACTCGTTCAGGCCTCGCCCGGGGTACGGGTGGGTGGCGATCCAGTGGCGCGCGATGTCGACGCGGCGCGCGATCCACACGCCGTCGTGCTTCATGACGTAGTCCAGGAATCGCTCGAGTCCCACCGCTCGGGCCGGATGGCCGATCAACCGCATGTGCAGCCCCACCGACATCATCTTGGGCTGGCGCTTCCCTTCACGGTACAGCATGTCGAAGGCGTCCTTGACGAAGGAGAACCACTCCTCGGAGGTGCCCACCCAGCCGGCGTACTTGCCGTCGTTGTTGGTCAGCGAGTAGGGAACGACGAGGTGGGGCCGTCCCTTCACCGTCACCCAGTACGGGAGCTCGTCGGCATACGAATCGGAGTCGTAGAGGAAGCCCCCCTCCTCGACGATCAGCTCCCGCGTGTTGACGCTCGGCCCGTAGCGGCAGTACCAGCCCAGCGGACGCTCGCCGACCGTCTTCTCGAGCGAGGCCACCGCCCGGGCGATGTGCTCGCGCTCCTCTTCCCGGGTCAGCTCGTAGTGCTTGATCCACCGCCACCCGTGGCTGCAGACGTCGAAGCCGGACTTCCGAATGGCCTCGGCCGCCGGGGGGTTGCGCTCGATGGCCAGCGCGCACCCGAAGATCGTGAGCGGTAGCTGCCGCTCCTGGAAGAGCCGCATCAGGCGCCAGAACCCGACCCGGCTGCCGTACTCGAACATGCTCTCGGCCGCGAGGTCGCGGCCCTTGCTGAGCTGGTTCAGTCCGTGGGCCTCCGTCAGCCCGGTCTCGGAATAGCCTTCCCCGTCCTGGATCGACGGCTCCGAGCCCTCCTCGTAGTTCATGACGAAGTTGAGCGCCAGGCGCGCACCGTTCGGCCACCGGGGATCCGGCGGATTCGGACCGTACCCGATCAGATCACGGTCGTAGCGACGGGCCATAGAAGCCCCTCCTCGGTCGGCGTCGTTTCCCGGCTCTGGTCAGCGCGGCAAGTCCACGGTGAAGGGCGTCGCCAGAGTCCGAAACTCCTCGTCGGCGCTCGTCCCGTCGCGCCACATGAAGACGGCGAAGCGCGCCGGCCGGTCGAGCACGGTGACCGGGTGGTGCCAGGTCCCCTGGCGGTAGGTGACGCCCTGGCCCGGCCCGGCCACGAAGGCGACCGCCCGCGACGCATCGGGTCCACCATCAGCTGCCGGCGGCGCCACCACGATCAGCCACCGCGAGACGTCGAGCGGCACGAACGACTGCGAGGAGAACTCGTGGCGCTCCATCACCTTCACCTCGAGCGGCAGGCCAGCCCTCGCTGGCACGCGAACCATCGACAGGCTCGGTCGCGCCACGACCCGTCCGTTCTGCAGTCCCGCGTCGAAGTACACCCGACCGAACTCCTCCGGCGGTGCCAGCACATCGCCGTACGGCCCGAACGCCTGCGGGGTCAGCGGTTGCGCCGTGATGCGCATGGTCCCCTCCCGGATTCAGCCCTTCAGTCGCCGGGTCAGCCCGACCACGCGCTCCATGATGAGCATCGAGACCAGCACCGTGGCCACGAGGACCCCCGACACAGCGGCCACCCGGACATCGAGCGTGCTCTCCATCATTCCCCACATCCGGATCGGCAGCATGTCGCTCCTCGGCCCGGCCAGAAACAGCGACACCGGGACGTTGTCGAGCGACGCGACGAAGGCCAGGAAGGCCCCGGCCGCGATACCCGGCGCGATGACCGGCACGGTGACCCGCCGGAACGTGTAGAACCAACCGGCACCCAGGCTCGCCGAGCTCTCGAGCAGCGCCGGATCCAGCTGGGACATGCTTGCCGACGTGGTCCGGAACACGAACGGTGCCACGACAACCAGGTGACCGATCATGATCAGTCCGAGCGACGGTCGGAACCCCAGCAGCGTGAAGTACATGAGCGCGGCCAGGCCGAACGCCAGCATGGGCAGGATCATGGGCGACATGAAGAACGTATCGAGCGCGCGCACCCATCGGCCCCGCCGCCGCCCGATGGCCACCGCGGCCAGCGTCGCCAGTACCGTCGACGCGGCCATCGCGACCCCGGCCACCTGGAGGCTGTTCAGGGCGGCCCGGTGAATGGGCGCCGACCGGACCGGGTCGAAGAGCAGCCGGTACCATTCGATCGAGAATCCCGACGGCGGGAACTTGATCGATCGCCCCGCGGTGAAGGACGTCAGCAGCACGATGATCACCGGCCCGACCAGGATGACCAGCCCCAGGCCGGCCAGCGCCCCCACCACCACCACGTAGAGCGCGTCGCCGAGCCGTGGCCCTCGCCTCGACCGACTCACGGCCTTCTAGGCGGCGTAGGCCTGTGCCCGGCGGCCCACAGCGGCGATCGCGACGACGACCAGGCTGACGGAGATCAGCAGCGTTAGCGCCGCGACCGACGCCAGCGGCCAGTTGTAAACCACGACCGACTGCTGCCAGATCAGCAGCGGCAGATACACCAGCCGGTTCCCGCCGATCACGAACTGCGAGATGAAGGCGGTGGTGGAACTGGCGAAGACGAGCATGCAACCGGCCAGCAGCCCCGGCAGGCTGAGCGGGACGATGACCCGGAAGAGCGTCCGCCACCGCGATGCGCCCAGCGCCGCCGAGGCGTCCAGCAGGTTCGGGTCCATACGGGACATGACACTGAGCAGGGGCAGCAGCAACAGGGGCATCTCGATCTGAGTCAGCGCCACCACCAGCCCGTGCTCGGTCTGCAGGAGCCTCAGGGGCGCCGGGGTCACGCCGAGCGCCAGCAGCGCCCGGTTGATGACGCCCTCGTGGCCCAGGATCACGATCCAGGCGAAGGTCCGGACCACCACCGAGGTCAGCAAAGGCAGGATCACGATGAAGAGGAGAACACGCTGCCACCGGGGACCGGCACCGAGATACACCAGCGCGAGCGGATACCCGATCAGGGTCGTGGCCACGACGGTGTAGAGGCCGAGCTTGAGGGTGTCAAAAATCACGCCCCAGTAGAACGGGTCGCCGAAGAACTTCCTCCACTGGGCGAACCCGACGGCGGTGAGCGCGGGATCGTCGAAGACACTGACCACGACCAGCAGCGCCAGCGGCACGACGAAGAACGCCACGTAGGCGAGGGTGAGTGGCAGCACGAGCGGCCACTCGTCCCACCACGGTCTGGCCGTCTCCGACCGCCGGGCCGTCCGGGCCTCGAGTCCGGCGGCCGGGACGCTCACTTCGCGACCTCCTTGTTGAACCGCTCGATCCACCCCGGGCGCAAGGGATTGATCTTCGACCAGTCGTGGCGGACGAACTTCGCCATCTCGTCGAGCGAGGCCATCGGCAGCGCCGGCGACAGCTTCACGTCCCGGTTGATCGGGATGAAGTTGTTCGGCGGCTCCATGAGGGCCGCCTGCACCGGGGCGCTGATCACCGTGTCGAAGTACTTGTAGACGTTGGCAACCTCCCGCGACCCCTTGGCGATGTGCATGGTAGTGAAGAAGGCCACCGCCCCACTGTCGGGCTTCACGAACTCCACCTCGACACCGCGGCTGCGGAGCGTTGCCACCGTCTGCGTGTTCGTGTAGGTGACGTCGCACTGTCCCTGCTGAAACAGGGCGGGCATGGATGCCGGCGCGCCGATGGCCGCCACCTTCGGCAGGACCTTCCGGATCTCCACGAAGAACGGCTCGACGTTCGTCTCCGACCCGCCGAACTGCTTGGCGATCTCGATGATCGACACCGTGCCGTAAGTGGTCTGAAAGCCCGTCATGCCGAGGCGGGAGACCCACGGCTCCTTCAGCAGATCGGCCCACGACTTGGGCCGCGGGACCTTCTTCGGGTTGTAGGCGATGCCAACGACCTGGGCCGCCACCGTGACACCCCACTCGTCGGCGGCATCCGGTGGCAGCTTGGGAAGATTGTTGAGGCGCTTCGGGTCGAACTTCTCGAACAGCCCGCGCTCGATCCCGGTGACCCGTGGTCCGGGGTCGAGCACGAACGCGTCGAAGGGTGGTACCCCGCGGGCGGCCTGCGCCTTGGCGATCTGGTCGACCGCGAAGAGCGGGGTCATCTCCAGGTCGATGTCGTGCAGCCGCTTGAGGGCGGGCGCGACGTGCGCCCGGTAGGCATCCTCCCAGGTTCCCGGATACATGGCGGAGGTGACCGATCCCTTGGCCTGGGCGCGACGCACCGCCGCGGCGACGCCGCCGGCGGCCACACCGGTGATCAGGAATCGACGTCGAGTGAGGGCTCCGTGGACCATGGCTTCTCCCTTCAGCTTGAAGTCGGCTGTTCGAACAGACTCGGACGGGCGCCGGTGCGGAGCCCGCACCAGGTCTCCCGACTCACCTCCTCCGGCATGCCGTGCCGCGGCTCGACGAGCTTCACCGTGGTGCCGTCACGTGTCTCCATGTCGCGCATGATGTTCGGCCCCAGCGGTAAGGTGAAGCGGTGGCGCACGGGCCAGCGATCGGAGGCCGCACCGGGGAACAGGCGCAGCTGCTCGGGACGGACGGCGAGGACGACCCGAGCGCCGGCCGGGAACACGCACTCCGTGAGCACCGGCACCCGCGCCCCGGCCTCCAGCTCGACCAGCGTGGCGCCGTTCGCGGATTCCAGCGCCCGTCCGGGCAGGAGGTTCGTGGTACCGACGAAGGTGCTCACGAAGAGCGTCGCCGGCCGATCGTAAATAGTGACCGGCGTGTCGAACTGCTCGACGGACCCGTGATTCATGACCGCGATCCGGTCCGCGACGCTCATCGCCTCCTCCTGGTCGTGGGTGACCAGGATCGCGGTGAGCCCGAACTGGCGCTGCAGGCGCTTGATCTCGATCTGCATGTCCAGCCGGAGGCTCTTGTCGAGCGCGCTGAACGGCTCGTCGAGCAAGAGGACCGTCGGCTCCACAGCCAGGGCCCGGGCCAGGGCCACCCGCTGCTGCTGGCCGCCCGAGAGCTGTCGCGGCAGACGATCCCGCAACTCCCCGAGTCGGATCACTTCCAGGAAGCGAGCCACGGTGGCGCGAACTTCCTCCCGCCGGCGGCCGCGGGCACGAAGGCCGTAGGCGATGTTCTCGGCGACCGTCATGTGCGGGAAGAGAGCGTAGTTCTGGAAGACGATGCCGACGTTGCGGGCGTTCGGTGGTAGGTGGTCGATCGGCATGCCGTCGATGCGCACGGAGCCCGCGACGGGACGGACAAAGCCCGCCACGACCCGGAGCAACGTCGTCTTGCCGCAGCCCGACGGGCCGAGCAGCGCGACGATCTCCCCCGGGCGGGCCGCCAACGAGACGTTCGACACTGCCGTGACGGGCCCGTACCGGTGGGTCACCCCCTCGATCTCGAGATGATGACCCCGCATCCCGTCCGGAACTGGGACCGCGCGGGAGTCAGCGGACGGCGTCAAGCCAATCGCGGCGGCCGGCACTGAGGGCTCTCGCGAAGCCGGTCGTCCGTCCGACTTGTCGATCAGCATTTGGGGGATCAAACCATAGGTCGGTCCGGCGTCCCTGTCAATCTTACGGCGACCGGGTGCTGTAGAACGGTAAAGGTGTCATAGGTTAACGGGTCAGTGAAATGTCATCCCCTCATGGACACGATCACCATGAGTGAGAAGGAAGCCCCGCGCTCCGGCATCCTCAAGGCCCTGGGCGCCGACCGCATCACCAACGGCGAGGCCGCCGGCGCTCTTTGCGGGAGGCCGCGCCGCCGTTCGCCCGATTGGGCGAACGCATGGCTTATCAAGCCACCGCCAGGTAGGCCTTGAGCTCGCCGGCCAGGCGCGCGGCGTCTGGCACCGCCGACCAGCCCTCGCCCTCGACCGAAAGCGAGGCGGCGCAGGCCGCCAGGGCGGCCGCCGCCCACGGGTCGCCCTCGCGGTGGTAGTGGATCAGGAACGCCGCCGCGAAGACGTCGCCGGCCCCGGTCGGATCGACCTCGCGGGTCGGCCGCGGGCGGACCTCGTAGCGCTCGCCGTTGACGTAGAGCAGCGCGCCGGAGGCGCCGGCGGTCACCGCCGCCAGCGGCAGCCTCTGCAGCCACTCCAGCATCTCCGCCTCCTGCCCTCGCACGTCCTCGGCCGAGAGGAACAGCGCCTGCAGCCGGCCCAGCAGCGTGGGCGGCGGCACCCAGCTGCGGGCGACGACCTCGCCGTCGCCCTGCAGGTCGCGCAGCCAGCCCTGGACGGCGGCGGCGACGGTGGAATCGCCGAAGAAGTCGGCCAGGCCCGGGTCAACCTCCTGCAGCACCGGCGCGAGCAGCACCAGGCCGGCGTCGCGCCAATCTTCGGGCACGTCGGCGGGGCCGAGCGGCCGGCCGCCGGGCACGGCGCGCAGCCGGCGGCCCTGGTCGTCCCAGCGGTGCTCGAACGTGGTCGTGCCGGACGCCTCGACCGTCACGACCTCGATCTGCGGCGGCAGGGCCTCCAGCGGGTAGTCGGGGCCGTGACTGGTCAGCACGCCGGCCGACAGCCCCAGGCGGTGGGCCGTCACCGCGGCGTAGAGGGCGGCGCCGCCCGGCCGGACGACCCCGCCGAAGCGGTCGAACGTCGCGTGGCCGATGGCGACGAAGTCCGGCGCCGCCATCCGCTAGGGGCTCATCGCCCGTTCGGCGGCGGGCATGGGAACTCCATCTCGACCTCCCTCGGCCGCTCGGTGAGCCCGAGCCGACCGGCCCAGCCTAGGAGCCTGTCCCGGTAATCATGTTTCCTGCTGGGGTCGGCCCGGTCCCGCGGATAATGCCGGCATGGCCAAGACCTTCCGCCCGTTCGACCGCGACCAGATGCTGCTGATGCCGCCGTCGCTGCTCGACTGGGTCTC
>DATLZL010000583.1:0-6867 GCA_035574035.1 Binatia bacterium
GCTCGGCGCGACGCGAGCGCGCCCTGCGCGCGCTGCTGGAAGCCGGCCGGGCGGTGACCGCCAGCCTCGACATTCAGCAGACCGTGCGGGTCATCATGGAAGAGGCCCGCGGCGTCCTGGGGGCCCACTCGTGCGGCATCATGACCCGTGACCCCGACACCGGCCAGCTCGTGTCCATCGCCAGCCTCGACCTGCCGCCGTCGATGGTGACGCGCATCCGCATCCGCGAGGGTGAGGGCATCGCCGGCCTGGCGGTGAGCGAGCGGCGTCCGGTCCAAAGCGAGGACCTGACGAGGGACCCCCGGGTCAAGTACCCCGACCTGCCGCGGCGCTCCGGCCTGCGCTCGATGCTCTCGGCGCCGCTCCGGGTCGGCGACCGGGCCGTCGGCGCGATCAGCGTCTTCCGCCGGGACGTCCACCGGTTCACCCGCGAGGAGGAGGAGCTGCTGCTGGCCCTGGCCGACCAGGCCGCCATCGCGCTCGAGCACGCCCGCCTCTACACCGAGCAGGAGCAGGTCGTCGCCGCCCGGACCCGGGAACTGGACGCCCAGAAACGGTTCGTGGAGGTCGTCCTGGAGGCGCTGCCGCTCGGCGTCTTCGTGCTGGACCGGGCGCTGCAGGTGGTGCGCACCAATCGCGAAGGGGCTCGGGTGCTGGGCCGGGGGCCCGCCGCCGGCACGCCGTGGCTAGAACTGGTCCCCGACGAGCGGCGCCCGGCGCTGGGCGAGCGGCTCAGGCGGGCGTTCGCCGAGGCGCAGCCGCCGTGGGAGGAGGAGCTGACGCTCGCCGACGAGGTGAAGACCCTCCGGCTCACCGCCACCGCGCTGGAACCGGACCGGACACACGTCGTCCTGCTGGTGGAGGACGTCACGCTGGCCAAGCGCCTGGAGCGCCACATGCTCCTGACCGAGCGGCTCACCACCGCCGGCCGGCTGGCGGCCGGCGTCGCCCACGAGCTCAACAATCCACTGGCCACCATCGCCGGCTGCGCCGAGGCGCTGCTGGCCCGCACCCGCGAGGAGCCGCTGGCCGCGCTGGCGGTGATGGAGGACTTCCGCCGCTACCTCGGGCTCATCGAGGAGGAGACGTACCGGTGCAAGGAGATCACCGGCAGCCTCCTGCAGCTCGTGCGGGACCCGGGCAGCCGCCGGACCCCGACCGACCTGAACGGGCTGGTGGCCAAGACGATCGAGCTCCTCTCCCGCCAGGCCCGCTTCAAGGACCGCCGCTTCGCGACCCTCCTCGACCCCGCGCTGCCCCCGGTCACGGTCAACGAGGGGCAGCTGCGTCAGGTTTTCCTGAGCATCGCGGCCAACGCGCTGGAGGCCATGGGGCCGGAGGGGACGCTGACCATCCGCACCCGGGCCGGGGCCGGCGAGGTCGAGGTGGAGTTCGAGGACGAGGGGCCGGGCATTCCGGACGACGTCCTGCCCCGCATCTTCGACCCGTTCTTCACCACCAAGCCGCCGGGGCAGGGCACGGGCCTCGGCCTGGCCATCGCCCAGGGCATCGTGACCGACCACGGGGGACGCATCGACGTGACCTCGCGGGTGGGCAAGGGCAGCCTCTTCCGCGTCGTGGTGCCGGCGTGAGTCGCCCGATCCGCGTCCTGGTGGCCGACGACGAGCGGAACCTGCGGGAGGTCGTCGTCCGCGAGCTCGGCCGCCGCGGTCACGAGGTGGAGGGGGTCGCCGACGGGGACGAGGCGCTGGCGCGGCTGGGCGAGGGCGCCTACGACGTCCTCGTCCTCGACATGAAGATGCCGCGCCGGGAGGGCCTCGACGTGCTGCGCGCGATCAGCGGGCAGGCCGAGGCGCCCCAGGTCATCGTCATGACCGGGCTCCAGGACGTCTCCACCGCGGTGGAGGCGATGAAGCTCGGCGCCTACGACTACCTGACCAAGCCGGCCAAGATCGAGGAGCTCGACGTCCTGATCCGCAAGGCGGCCGAGAAGGCCCAGTTGCTGCGCGACAACCGAGCGCTGCGCGCTCACGCCGACGCCCAGCCGTTCGCCGAGATCGTCACCCGCAGCCCCCGGATGCAGGAGGTCCTGCGCATCATCGAGCGCGTGGCGCCGACCGAGTCCACGGTGCTGGTGCTGGGCGAGAGCGGCACCGGCAAGGAGCTGGTCGCCCGCGCCATCCACGAGCGCTCGCCGCGGGCCGGGCGGCCGTTCGTGCCGATCCACTGCGGCGCGCTGCCCCGCGAAGTGCTCGAGTCCGAGCTCTTCGGCCACGAGAAGGGGGCCTTCACCGGGGCGGTGGGGACCAAGCCGGGGCTGATCGAGCTGGCCGACGGCGGCACGCTCTTCCTCGACGAGATCGGCGAGACGGAACCGGACAGCCAGGTGAAGCTCCTGCGCGTGCTGGAAACGGGCACGTTCTTCCGGGTGGGCGGCACCCGGCCCCGACGGGTGGACGTGCGGGTGGTGGCGGCCACCAACCGGGACCCGGGCGAGGCCATGAAGGCGGGCCAGTTCCGGCCGGACCTCTACTACCGGATCAACACCATCACCGTCGCGCTCCCGCCGCTGCGGGAGCGCCGGGAGGACATCGCGCTGCTGGCCCGCCACTTCCTGGACGCCTACGCCGCCTACGGCGTGCGGCGGATGTCGCCGGCGGCGCTGGAGGCGCTGGAGCGCTACGCGTGGCCCGGCAACGTGCGCGAGCTGCAGCACGCCATCGAGCGGGCGGTCATCCTGGCCCGCAGCGACGAGATCGGGGTCGAGGACCTGCCGCCCGACGTCGCCGGCGCCGCCGCCGGCTGGACGACGCCGGCCGGCGGGACGCTGGAGGCGATGGAGCGCGCCCACATCGTGGCCACCCTGCGACGGGTGGGCGGCCACCGCGGCAAGGCGGCCGCCCTGCTGGCCATCGATCCGAAGACGCTGTACCGGAAGATCCTCGCCTACCGGATCGCCCCCGAGGAGTGGCGCTGACGGGCGGCGGGGTTGTCCTGACGTATGGACCGGAATCGCGGCTTGCGCCGGTCGCCGCCCCGTGTACACTGAGGACGTCTGCCGCTCTGGCCGGACCTCGCCGCCGCCGAGGGTCTCTCTTCCGTTCGCGGGGCGTGTGAAGTCGGACGTCGGAAGAGAGGGTCGAGGAGGAGCAAGCATGGCATCCAAGCTTTACGTCGGCGGTCTCTCGTACTCCACCACCAGCGAAGGCCTCAAGGAGTTCTTCTCGCAGTGCGGGAACGTCCTCTCGGCCACGGTCATCACCGATCGGTTCTCGGGGCAGTCGCGTGGATTCGGCTTCGTCGAGATGAGCTCGGCGGAGGAAGCGCAGAACGCGATCTCCCAGCTGAACGGCCGCGAGCTGGACGGCCGGCGCATCACGGTCGAGATCTCGAATCCCCAGGGGCCGCGTGCCGGCGGTCGTCCGGGCGGCGGCCGTCCGGGCGGCGGCCGCGACTCCGGCTACGCCCACCGGCCCTCCAAGCCGGTCCGCTGGTAAGCCCGTCGGCCCGGTCGCCGATCGCGCGGGACTCCGCGGACCGGCGCGCCGAGGTCGAGCGCCCGCTCGCCTGACGCCCCCGACGCGCACGTTCGGGCGCCGGCTCCGCCGGCGCAGCCGGCTGGGGGAGGTGGGGGAGGGTGCGCGCCTTCAGGCGCGCGCCGCCCGCCGGAAGGGGGGTGTCAGCCCCCCTCCGAGAAGATCCGGTCGTAACGGCCGTACTCTCGGGCCGCGTCCATGAACCACCGCACGGCCTCGGGGTCGGAGCGCGGCGGGATCTCGCACGACGTCGAAAGGATGAAGGCCGAGTGCCGGGCGGCGGTGTCGATGCAGCGCCGCACCTCGGCCTCCATCGCCTCCTTCGTGGTCTTCTCGAACCGCGTGGCGTCCACGTTGCCGATGGCCACCGCCCGTCCCCGCGAGACCTCCACGAACCGGGCCAGCTGGTCCACGTGCAGGGCCGGGTCGGACTGCTGGTCGAGGTCGAACGAGACCGTGGTGAAGCCGCACTGGATCAGGTCCTCGAAGATCGGGTAGGTCGTCCCGCAGATGTGCGTCGTCACCCCGACCTTGCGGGCCTTGAAGTGCTCCACCAGCTCGCGGTGGTAGGGGGCCACGAACTCCCGGTAGTTGTCGGGTGAGATCAGGCTGATCGAGGCCGTCGGCTCCGAGAAGCTGAGCCCGATGCCGGTCTTGGCGATCGCCTCCCCCCAGGCCTTGCAGAACTCGGTGGTGACGCGCATCAGGTCGTGGATGAACGGCGGGTCCTCGAAGGTGTCGAGCAGCATCACCTCCGGGTTGCGCATGAGCATGGCGATCGTCCACGGTCCCACCGCCACCGCGCCGATCGCCGTCGGCAGCTTGGCCGCCACCAGCGCCTCGCACTGCTCGAGGAAGCCGGGCAGCCGGGCGGTCCGGTAGGGGTCGGGCATCGGCAGCCGGGCCAGCAGGCTCTTGTCCTCGGCCAGGACGTGGCGGTCGATGGAGGGGACCACGTAGTCCGAATACTTCACGCGGCAGCCGAAGGCCTCGGCCTCCTTGGCCAGGTCGTTGTAGGCCAAGACGACGTCGGGCTGGTAGCGCTCCCAGTAACGGATCATGGCCGGGATGGCCTTGCCGGGGTTCGTGCAGTACTCCTCGATCGACAGGCCGTCCAGCGTACCCGCGAAGGAGGCCACGATCGGGTAGGCCGGCACCCGGTCGGCGAACGTCCGCTTGTAGGCCGCCACCACCCGCTCCCGCGGCGTGTACTCGGCCTTACCCTTCTGGGCGTCCCACACCCGGTTCGCCTCCAGGTAGCGCGGCGGCAGCTTGGCCTCGTACTCCATGAACTGCGTGATCGGATACCGGATGCCGCCCTGGTGGGTGCCCCGCAGGCCCTCGATGACCTCTTCCATCCGCGACCAGGGGATGGTGAAGGCCATCTCGTGGTCCTGGGTCTGGCCGAAGATCCGGTCGCCCGAGCAGGGCAGGATCACCTGCGGCTCCCCGGTCTGCAGGGTGGTGACGATGATGTCGGCGCAGACGACACGTCCGCTGAAGCCCGAGGTCAGCTTGCCGCCCCGCTTCCACAGCGCCGCCTGAGTCAAACGCATGACCTGGGCCGGGTTGCCGTAGACGCAGACCAGGTGCGGCTCGAACGTCGCCCGCTCGAGCGGGGCCACCAGCAGGGCGTAGTACTCGCCGGCCGGGAACCGGTCCACCGCCGCCTCGGAGCGCTGGCCGGCCTCCTTCGTCTCCGTGTACATCCCCTCGCACAGGGTGCCGGAAGTGTGCAGGTGGGTCGGCTTCTCGAACCCCAGCGCCGCGATGCCGAGCGAGCAGATGTGGTCGTCCCGGGTGAGCGCGATCGTCCACCCGTAGCGCCGGGCCATGTCGATCACCTGGCAGTTCATCGACAGCTTCTTGAAGTCGCGGGCCGGCCGCTTGGCGCGCTCGGGGATGGGCTCGCCGGGCCGGAGCATGCGGATGGCCACCGGGAAGGTCTGGGGCCGCACGTAGGTCGCCAGCTCCCTGTCGGCGGTCTTGACATCTATCATCGGGGTCTCCTCTCGCCGGTCGACGGGGCCGAGCCTACTACGCGCCCGCGGCGGCCCGCAACGCGTTGCCGGAACTGCGGTCCCGGCTTGCACGGGCCGAGCGCGTTCTCGGGTGTCTCTGCGTCGGTACGCCTCTTGCCTCCGCCGCTTGGCATGCGGCGGGCGCTCACGCTGGTGCTCGGGATCCTGATCGGCCAGTGGCTGGCCTTCGGCGCCCACCCCTCGCCCGCCGACCTCTATTCCGCCGGCCACGCCGCCTGGCAGCGCCAGGACTACGGCCAGGCGCTGCGCCTCTGGAGTCACGGGACCGCCCTGCAGCCGGGCGACGCCGTCCTTCACTTCTGGCGGGCCAGCGCCCTGGCCCGTCTCGGCCACCGCCACGAGGCGGCCGATGCCTTCCGCCTGGCGCTCCTGCTCGAGCCGCCGGGCTGGGTGGCGACGCTGGCTCAGGCCGAGCTGGCGAGCCTGGAGGGCGGGGCCAGCGGGGACGAGGTGGAAACGGTCGTACCGGTCGAGGCCTCGCGCGGCGTCTGGATCGCCACCGTCGTGATCAACGAGGTGGGGTCGGGCCGGTTCCTGGTCGACACCGGCTCCAGCGCGACGCTGGTGTCGCCGGCCCTGGCCCGGGCCGTCGGCCTGCGGGCGAACGAGCCGCGCGAGATCATCGAGCTGCAGACAGTCGGCGGCCTGACGGCCGGGGTCATCTCCACCGCCCGGTCCATCCGCGTGGGCCGCGCCGAGCTACGCGACGTGCCCGTCGTCCTTCACGACCCCGGGCCCGGCGTGGACGGCATCCTGGGCAACACCTTCCTGGGCCGCTGGCGCCTGACCCTGGATGCCGAGCGACGCCTGCTCCACCTGCGCCGTCCCGACCGCTGAAGGCGGCGACTCCCCCACGAGCGCGGCTGCGTAGCGCTCGAGATCGGCCCGGAAGGCGTCCATTCGCCCGGGCGCTCGCTGCCCCAGCACCTCATACCCTTGCAGGATCCGCCGCAGGCGCTCGGCGCGCGCCTGCAGGTCGCCGTCCGGGAGGTCGGGCTCGGTCGCCAGATGGCATCGGCGAGCGCGTACAGCCGCAGCGTGCGCCGGTCGCGGGCCTCGACGATCAGGCTCCGCAGAGCGGCATCAGCCGGGGCTCGGGCTGGCTCACTCCCTCGGGAAAGATCAGGACTGCCTCGCCGCGGCGGAGCGCCTCGATCGTCCGGGCGAACAGGGCGGTGTTGCGCTCCGGCGTGAGCGGCTCGTCGGGGGCTGCGTCCTCGCGGCGGACCCCGGCACCCGTTGAACGCGGCCAGTCCAGACCGGCGCTCGAGCCAAGCCCGCGCCCGCCCGCGCCTTTCGCCGGCGATCGGGGCTGGCATGGCGGGTGC
>DATLZL010000584.1:0-8863 GCA_035574035.1 Binatia bacterium
TGGCGCCGGGCGCGCCGGGCCTCGCGCATCTCCCGTACCAGGCGCAGCAGCACCGGCAGCACCACCAGTGCCGCGATCAGGCTCGTCACCATCCCGAGCGTGAGCAGCAGGCCCAGCCCGAAGATGCCCCGGTGGTGGGCGACCATCAGGCTGCCGAAGCCCACGATGGTGGTGAGGCCGTTGACGAGAACGGCCATGACCGTGCTGCGGGCCACCAGCGGCCCGCCGTGGGTCTGGCCCTCCATGAAGCGCAGGACGACGTTGGAGCCGAACTCGGCGGCGGCGCCGAGCACCAGGGGCAGGCCGAACACGTTGCCGAGGTTGAGCCGGAGGCCGAAGAAGGACATCAGCCCCAGGGTCCACACCAGGCCGATCCCGAGCGGCAGCACGGCCAGCAGCGTCTCCCGCCAGCGCCGCAGCGTGAGCGCCGTCATCACGACGACCAGCGCCACCGCGTAGATCGTCCCCTGGAGGGCGGCGCGCTCCATGAGGTTGATGACCTCGTAGGTGATCACCGGCGTGCCGGTGATGTCGGGGTCCACCGAGCGCAGATCCTCCACGAAGCGCCGGGCTCCGGCGCGGTCCCAGATGTCCACCGCCGGGTGGATCTGGAGCAGGAAGGTGCCCCGATCGCTGACGAACTTGCGCCGGATTTCGGCCGGCAGGTCGTCGAGGCCCACCGGGCGGGGCGCCACGTTGGCCTGCAGCCGCTGGAAGCTGCGGAGGAAGTCCCGGTAGAGCTGCTGCTGGAGCAGCGAGAGCGAGGCCTCGATGCTCTCGCGGTCGCCCTCGCGCAGGCGGAGCAGCACGCCGTCGATGGTGGCCCGCAGGTTCTCCAGCCGCGTGCGGGCCTGGCCCTCGGGCGCCTCGCTGGCGGCGATGGCGATGCGGCGGCGGAGGGTGTCGAAGGCGGCGGTGACCCGCTCGAGGTCCAGCGGCAGCGGGCGGCTGACCCGGACCGGCGCCACCAGCGGGGCGAAGTCGGCGATGATCTTGCGCTTGGCGTCCTGGTCCTCGGGGATGAGCAGCAGGGCCGAGTCGACCTCGGACACCGACGGCAGGCGCTCGAACGCCTTGTGCTTGGCCCGGAGCTCGTCGAGCGAGCGGGCGCTGGACAGGGCGGCGAACCCCGAGCGGCCGGCGGTGGCGAGGATGCGCTTCTCCCACTCGACCGACTCGGTGCCCTCGGCCTGGAGGTTGAGGAGGTTGTAGTCGAACTGCAGGCGGAGCAGGCCCACCAGCGCGGCGAGGGTGAGGAGCCCGGCCAGCAGCAGGACGGTCCGGGGGTGGGCGGCCACGTGGTCCATCAGCGGCACCCGGATGCGCTCGAGCGCCAGCGTGCGGGGCACCGGCGGCCGGTCGGCATCCCGCCGCGCGCGGCGGCGCTCGATCAGCACCAGCACGGCCGGGAAGACGGTCATCATGGCCAGCCAGGCCAGCAGGATGGCGGTGCCGGCGATGAAGCCGAGCTCCTGCAGGCCCCGGAAGTCGGTCAGCATCAACACGTAGAACGTCGCGGCCGCGGTCACCGCGCCCAGCAGCATGCCGGGGCCGCTCCGGTCGGCGGCGACCTCCAGCGCTTCGGTCAGGGCCCGGCCGAGGAATCGCTCCTCGTCGTAGCGGAACAGGAGGTAGATCCCGTAATCGATGCCGATGCCGATGACGATGGAGATGAACATCACCGAGAACAGCGACAGGTGGCCGACGAAGAGCGTGGCGGCGCCGATGGACCAGGCCAGGCTGACCACCAGCACCGCCAGCATCGCGACCGGAGCCACCAGCCGGGCGAAGGCCAGCACGAGCAGCAGGAGGGTCAGCGCGAAGGCCAGCAGCGTCGCCGTCTGGCTGTCGGCGAACGCCGCCGTCATCTCGTCGTTGGCCAGGGCCGGCTTGCCGGTCACGCCGACCTGCACGTGCGGAAACTCCCGGCGCAGGGTCTCCACCACCGCCCGGACGGCCTCGATGGCTCGACGCTCGCCGGTGAAGCTGCCCGCCTCGCTCTCCGGCTCGGCCAGGACGAACAGCAGGCGCTGGTCGTCGGAGAGGAAGTACCCGCCGCCCCCCACGTCCTCGCCCTCGGTGGTGAAGAGCCCGCTCCACGGCGACCGGTACGGGAGCGGGCGCTCGAGACGACCGGCGACCTGGCTCACCAGGTCCTCGATGAACCGGAGGTCGCCGGCCGCTCGCCGCCGGTCCTCCAGCCCGAGGTCGAGGAAGCCGGTGACGAAGGCACTGGCGACCTGGGTGGCCAGCCCGTCGACCAGCTGGTCGAGCGTCGGCCGGGCGGCGAAGGCCTCCATGAAGTCCTGGTAGTCGAAGACCTTGTCGCGGATCTCGGCCAGCTTCTCGCGGGACAGGTAGAGCAGGGCCCGGCCCTCGAACTGCCGGGGGTCGATCCGGTAAGCGAGGCGGCGCAGCGGCGCCCCGGCCGCGCCCAGCGCCCGGACGAGGCGGGTCGCGTAGAGCTTGGCCTCGGGCAGCGAGCGGGCCTCGACGGCGATGACCAGGTCGTCCAGCTCGCCGAACTCCCGGTCGTACTCGACGTACTTCTCGATGTAGGGGAGTCCGTCGGGCAGGAGCGCGCGGTTGGAGGTGGCGAAGGTGAGCGTGGTGAGGGCGTAGGCCACCGCGGCGGCCGCCAGCGCCAGGGCCAGCGCGACGGTCAGGACCGGATGCCGGCAGGCGGCTCGCACCAGCCGGCGCAGGAGCGCACCGGCCTCGACCGCAGACAACTACTCTTCGCCGCTGATGAACCGCTCGAGCCGCTGGCGGGCCACGTCGTCCGGCCACTGCTCGGGCGGGGATTTCATGAGGTAGGCCGAGGGGGCGCCCAGCGCGCCCTTGAGGCCGCGGTCGAGCGCGATCTTGCAGCACCGGATGGCGTCGATGACGACGCCGGCGCAGTTCGGCGAGTCCCACACCTCGAGCTTGAGCTCCACGGTGATCGGCTGGTCGCCGAACCCGCGGCCTTCCAGCCGGATGTGGGCCCACTTGCGGTCGGCCAGCCAGGGCACGTAGTCGCTGGGGCCGATGTGGACGGCCTCGGCCGGCAGGTCATGGGCCAGCTGCGAGCGTACCGCCTCGGTCTTGGAGACCTTCTTGGAGACCAAACGCTCGCGCTCCAGCATGTTGAAGAAGTCGGTGTTCCCGCCCACGTTCAGCTGGCTGGTGCGCTCCAGACGCACGCCGCGGTCCATGAACAGGCGCGTCAGCGCCCGGTGGACCATGGTGGCCCCAACCTGGGACTTGACGTCGTCGCCCACCACCGGCAGGCCGCGCTCCTCGAACCGGCGCCGCCAGTACGCCTCCCGGGCGATGAAGACGGGGATGCAGTTGACGAAGGCGCAGCCGGCGTCGAGCACCTGCTCCACGTACCACTTGGTGGCCATCTCGCTGCCCACGGGCAGGAAGTTGACGACCACGTGGGTGCCGGTGTCGCGCAGGATGCCGGCGATGTCGGCGGTGGAGCCGGGCGCCTTGGTGATCACCTGGGCCAGGTAGCTGCCGAGGCCGTCGTGGGTCATGCCCCGGTGCACCGGCACGCCGAGCCGGCCGACCTCGGCGAACCGCACCGTGTTGTTGGGGGCCTCGAAGATGGCCTCGCCCAGATCCCGGCCCACCTTGCGGGCGTCGATGTCGAAGGCGGCCGAGAACTCGATGTCGCCCACGTGGTAGTCGCCCAGCCGCGCGTGCATCAGGCCGGGCACGAAGCCGTCCTCCGGCACGGTGCGGTAGTAGTGCACGCCCTGCACGAGGGCGGACGCGCAGTTGCCCACCCCGATGATGGCCACGCGAACGGACGCCACGCTGCCCTCCCCTGGTTGTCGGACCGCGTAGTCGCCCGGGACCGGGCCGCGCGGTCGATCGAACGATGCGGCCCAGTGTAGCACGCCCGGTGTAGAATGCCCGGCGGTGAGCGCGCCGCCGGCCATCGACCTCGAGGGCGAGATCGTCCGCGCCGTCGCCGCCCTCGACGTGGAGGCGGTGCGTGCGGCCTTCCGGCGCCAGAACGAGTTCGTCTTCCTCGAGCGGTGGGTGCCGGCCGCCGTCGTCGAGGCCTGCCTGGCCGACGTGGCCCGCGTGCGGCCGCTCATCCACCGCAACTACATCCCGCGCCACAAGAAGGGCGGCAGCGTCAGCGCCTTCGACCTGGCCCGCGAGGCGCCGGCCATCTCGGCCCTCTACCGCTCGCCGGCGCTGCAAACGTTCCTGCGGCAGATCACCGGCCGGCCGCTCCTCGAGTGCCCGCCCGGCGACCCGCACGCCTACGCGCTCTACTTCTACACCGAGCCCGGCGACCACATCGGCTTCCACTACGACACCTCGTACTACAACGGCGCCCGGTTCACCGTCCTGGTCGGGCTCATCGAGCGCTCGTCGAGCCGGCTGGTGTGCGACCCATACCGGTCGCTCGGGCGCGACGGGGACCCGTTCGAGGCTCGCCCGCCGTCCCCCGTCAGCCTGGCGACCGAGCCCGGCACGCTGGTGCTCTTCAACGGCGACCGGCTCTGGCACGCCGTCACCCCGCTCGGCCCCGACGAGGAGCGCGTCAGTCTCACCCTCGAGTACGTGACCGACCCCGGCATGTCACCGTTCCGGCGGTTCGTCTCGCACATGAAGGACTCCATCGCCTACTTCGGGTTCCGGTCGGTCTTCGGGGGCGGCCGCCGGAGGCGGGCCTAGCGCCGCTCCCGGCGCGCCGGTCCGGATCAGCGCGCGCAGGAACGCCCCGAACACGACCAGCGCGCCCGGCCCCAGCACCGCCGCCGCGGCCCAGGTGGCGAGGTCCCAGCCCGTCATCGCCGGCGCCCGAGGATCGACCCCACCAGGAAGCCCAGCACCGAGACCGGCAGGGCGAAGAAGAGCGCGTACTCGCGCAGGATCTCGACCTCGCCCACCGCGAGCCGCCGCGTCTCCAGCGCCGCGTGGGGTGTGCCGGCCACGTGCAGGACGGCGTAGAAGATCGCCACCGCCCCCAGGCCGCCCCACGAGGCCAGCGCGCCGGCCAGCGGAGGCTGCGGCCTCGCGGACAGCAGCGCCACGCCGACCGGAACCAGCAGGGTCGAGGTCAGGACGGTGGCCATGAAGTTCCACGCCTCCTTGATCCGCTCGAAATAGAGACCGATCAGCACGCACGCCGCCGCCGAGGCCACCAGCGAGGCGCGGGTGTAGGCGATCAGCGTCCGGTCGTCGGCGTCCGGGCGGCGCAGCGGCCGGTAGATGTCGTAGACGAGGTTGCCGGCGGCCAGCAGCAGGTAGGAGTCCACGGTCGACATCGCGGTGGCCAGGACGCCGCCCAGGAAGAACCCGGACAGCCCGAGCGGCAGGTAGAGCGGCACCACCCGCATCAGGACCTGGTCGCGCGGCGTGTCAGCCGGCAGCACCCCGGTGGCCATGAGCCCCGCCCCGGCCAGCCCCACCACGGTGGTCGCCCAGTCGTAGGCGGCCCAGAAGAGCACGCCCCAGAGGAAGGCGCGCTGGACCGCCCGGCGGTCGCGGGCGGCGAAGATGCGCTGGTAGAAGAGGGGCTCGACCAGGACGCTGACCGCCGTCAGGGCGTAGGACGCGGTGTAGAGGGGCGGCGCCGAACCCAGCGGCGAGAAGACCTCGGGCGGCAGGGTCTGCTGCAGACCGGCGAAGCCGCCGACGCCGTCCAGGACCAGCGGCAGGACGACGGCCAGGGACACGCACATGATGGTGAACTGCAGGGTATCGGTCAGCACGTCGGCCCAGAATCCGCCCATCGCCACGTAGGCGACGGAGACGGCGCTGCCCAGGACCGTCCCCACCCAGAGCGGCCACCCGAACAGCACCTGGCCGAGGCCGCCGAGCCCCATGATGGCGAGGATGGGCAGCGCGTAGAGGAACGAGGCGATGCCGCCGGCCACCTGGGTGGCCCGGCCGTACCGGGCGGCCAGGATGTCGGAGAGGGTGAGGCAGCCCGTGCCCTCGAAGCGGCGGGCCACGACCAGCGCCGCCACCAGCAGCGCCAGCGTGTAGGGCCGCCCGTACGCGAACCAGACGACCACGCCGTCCCGGGCGGCGTCGCCGGCGTCGCCGAACAGGGCGTCGAGACCGTAGTAGGACGACACGAGGGTGCAGACGAGCAGCGGGGTGGTGAGGGCGCGCCCGGCCAGGAAGAAGTCGGAGAACCGCCGGATGCGGCCGGCCACCAGGTACCCCACGAGCACCATGCTGCCCAGGTAGGTGACGACGATCGCGAGGTCGATCGCGTGCAGGGCCACCGGGGCTGCCATAATATCCCGGCGAAGATCCCGGAGCGTCCATGATCCCCGACCCCATCTTCTATCGCGATCTGGCGTACGTCCTGGTCGCCGCCGTCGTGGGCGGCGTCCTGGCCCGGCTGGCCCGGCAGCCGCTGATCCTGGGCTATGTCGTGGGCGGGATCCTGATCAGCCCGCTGACGCCGGGCCCGGCCGTCACCGACATCCACACCTTCGAAGTGTTCGCCGAGATCGGCGTCATCCTGTTGATGTTCTCGATCGGGATCGAGTTCTCCCTGCGGGACCTGCTGCGGGTCCGCTGGGTCGCCACCGTCGGCGGCCCCCTCGGCATCCTCCTCTCGATCGCCCTCGCCCTCGGCGTGGGCCGGTGGCTCGGCTGGGGGGTACTGCAGAGCGTGGTGGTCGGGATGGTGGTGTCGGTGGCCAGCACGATGGTGCTGGCCCGCCTGCTGATCGACCGGGGCGAGCTGCACTCGCGGCACGGCCGGATCATGATCGGGATCACCCTGGTCGAGGACCTGGCGGTGGTCGTCCTCATCGTGCTGATCCCCCGCCTGGGCGCCCTCGAGCCCGGCCGCATGCTCGACATCGCCAGAGGCTTGGCCCTGGCCGCCGCCATCCTGGTGCCCTTCTTCTACCTGGCCGGGCGGGTGGTGCCGGAGGTCCTCGGGCGGGTGGCGCGGATGCAGAGCCAGGAGCTCTTCCTGCTGGTGGCGCTGGCCATCGCGCTGGGCGCGGCGGCGGTCACCCAGGCGGCGGGACTGTCGCTGGCGCTGGGGGCGTTCCTGGCCGGCCTCCTGATCAGCCAGTCCGACTACGCCCACGAGGCGCTCCGGCGTCTCCTGCCGGTGCGGGACACCTTCGTCGCCCTCTTCTTCGTCACCATGGGCGCGCTGATCAACCCGGCCGCGCTGGGGCAGCATCCCCGGATCCTGGCCGTCCTGGTCGGGCTCATCGTCGTCGGCAAGTTCGCGATCTGGACGGCGGTGGTCCGCCTGTTCGGTCACCCGCTGTCGACGGCGGCGCTGGTCGGGGTGGGGCTCACCCAGATCGGCGAGTTCTCGTTCATCCTGGTCCAGGTCGCCCGCGACGCCGGCCACGTCGGCGACGACGTCTACCAGGCCACGCTGGCCGCGTCCCTCCTGACGATCCTGGCCAACGCGGCGCTGATGAAGACCGTACCCGGATGGGTCGGCCGGCTCCGGTTGAGAGAGTTCCGGTCGGTGGAGGAGGTCGGCCAGGCGCCGCCGCGGCGGGGCCACGTGCTGATCTGCGGCTTCGGCCGCGTGGGCAGCGCGGTCGGCGAGGCGCTGGAGACCTTCGGCGTGCCCTACGTGGCGATCGAGACCGACCCCGACATCGTCAAGGGGCTGCGGACCCGGGGTGTCCCGTGCGTGTTCGGGGACGCGGGCGTCCCGGCCGTGCTCGAGGCGGCCGGCGCGCGGGAGGCGGCGCTGGTGATCGTGGCCCTGCCCGACATCGAGGCCGCCGACGCCGTCGTGCGCACCGTGCGGACGATGAACAGCGCCGTGCGCATCCTGGCCCGCGCCCACCACGCTCCGGGGCGGGAGCGGCTCCGGGCCGCGGGCGCCACCGAGGTCATCCAGCCGGAGTTCGAGGCCGCCTCCACGCTAATCCGCCACGCGCTGCGCGGTCTGGACCTGCCCCGCGAGCGCGTGCTCGCCTACCTGGAGCGGCTCCGGGCCGCTGTGGAGGCCACGCCGCCGGCCACGATGCCGCCGGCTCCGGACCTCCCCGAGCTCCGCGAGGTCACGGTGAACGCCGGGCGGCTCGCCGACCAGTCCCTGCGCGAGGCCCGGATCCGGGAGCGATTCGGTGTGACGGTGGTGGCGCTCACGCGGCCGGACGGCGGGACCGTCCTCCACCCCTCGCCGGACGCGGTGATCCACGCCGGCGACCGCGTGCTGGTCTTCGGCCTGCCCGAGCAGGTCGGCGTCTTCGAGCGGGAAGCCGGCGCCGAGGCCTGAGCCGGCCGCGATGCTTACCGGCGCGCGGCGGGGGAGGCGCGGCGCACGACGTAGACCAGGCGGGCGAGCCAGAAGGCGTGAGCCCCGAGCGCCACCACGACCATGAGCACCGGCAGCAGGGCCGGCGCCCAGGCCCGGAGCGCGACGAACGCCAGCAGCATCACGTAGAACCCGTCCCGGTTGCTCAGCGCGTCGAGCACGCCGGCGATGCCCGGACCGCCGACGGGCGGGGAGGTCTTGAACATGACCGCGCCGCCGATGAACCCGGCCGCCGCCACCACGCCCAGCAGGAGGCCGCCCTGCCCGGCCAGGCGCTGCGTGATCGCCCCCAGCACGATCACGATGCCGCTGTGGACGGCCGTGTCCACGGCGATGTCGAGCCACTCGCCCAGCCGCGACTCGGTGAGGGTCAGCCGCGCCACCTCGCCGTCGGCATGGTCGAGGACGACGGCGAGCAGGTAGAGCGCCAGGCCGGCCAGCGACAGGACCAGGGTGCCCTGGGCCAGGCAGAAGACGGCGGCCGCGCCGGCGGCCAGGCTGGCCAGCGTGACCTGGTTGGGCGTGACGCCGCGCGCGACGGCCAGACGCGTGATCGGCCGCGACAGCCGCCGGTGGAGCACCCGGTCCAGC
>DATLZL010000585.1:0-7327 GCA_035574035.1 Binatia bacterium
CAGGACCATCCTGACCCCGGAGAGCGCGCGGCGGGCCGGGCTGCAGGTCTCGGAGCGAGCCACCCGGCGGCCGGTCGTCGTCGCCGGCGGCGGGCGAATCGAGGTGCCGTTCCTCAGGCTCCGTCGGCTCCAGGTCGGTGACTACGTCCTCGACAACGTCGAGGTCGGCGTCTACCCGGTGACCCCGGGAGCCCGCCTGGTCGACGGGGTCCTCGGCATGGACGTCCTGGGACGCTTCGTCTTCACCGTGGACCACCAGGCGCGGCAGCTCCGGCTCGAACGCCGCTAGGGGCCCGATCGCCGCGAGCCGATTGTCGGCAGACTTGTCAACCCCGGCGGTCTCGGGGCGGGCCGCGAGCCAAGTCATCGGCCAACCGACGCTTTTTTTCTCGCCCCCCGCGGCACCCCCCTTGCTAGGCTGCGGTGACTTCAGTGCGCGAGAGCCAGCGACGATGAAAGCGTTCTGTGCCTGGTGTCGTCGTGATGGGCTGGTGGGGTTCCTGGGGGACCGGGAGCCCCTGGACGACCCCGGCGAAACGCACGGCATCTGCCCGCGCCATCACGCCGAACTGATCGCCGAACTGCACCGGGACCTGTCGGCTCCACCGGCGGAGCCGGCCCGGACGCTGGTCGTCGTGCATCCGCGGGAGCGGTCACTTTACGAGTACCTCCGCCACCGGCTGGCGCCAGTCAAGGACGTCGAGGTCATCGTCGACCGGAGGCGGGGCGAGCGCCGATGTGCTCGACAGGCCGTCGCGAACGAGCGGCGCCGCCACGACCGGCGCCAGCGACGCCTGGACATGTCGCTGCTCGGCTACGCCATCGTGAGGCTCGATTCCGCCTCCGCTGCCCGCCGCTCCGGCGCAGCCTGAGCGCTGGCTTCGCCGCCGGGAAATGTAAAAGCAGACGACGGTCGCGGCGGTGGTCCCGGCCCCGGCACCCGATCGTAAACAGTTGTTACCGAAGCGTTTAAACCCGGGTGAGTAGTTAGAGGGTTCCGACGGAACGACGTTGCCCCTGACAATCCCTGGGCAACATGCACTACTCATTGGATTCGACAGTTCCGACCCCGAATCCGGCGGCCAGCGGATTTTACAGTCTGACCTGCTCCGGCCCTTCGCCGTCGCGCTGACGGGCCCGATCGGCCCCGGCCTCGGGCGTTATTCGACGCCGACATAGCGCCGCCGGTGAGCGAGGGGAACCAAAAAGGGCACGCCGATTGCTGCCCGCCCTGCCCGCGTGCTCGATTCAGCGATGCCCGAGCCGAGCGGTAAGCCGCCCAGCCTTTCCTGGAGGGAGGAACTGCGCCTGTTTCTCGAAGTCATGCGCCGGACCGAGCGGCCGATCGAGCAGGCGCGCGAGGAGTACGGCCGGATCCTGGCCCGCACGCTGCGAGAGGAGGTCTACCCCGCCTTCGAGGAGTTCCTGGGGGAGATGACGCGGCATGGCGTGGGCGGGCAGATCTACGGCCGCGACACCACGTGGATGCTGACCCTGAGACTGGACGACGGCTTCGAGGTGGCGGTGGAGCGTGACCGGTACCGCGAGCAGGCCCAGCTCCTGCCTCGGCTCATCTTCGTGGTCTTCAGCGATGAGGGCGGGCGCCGCTACTACACCACCCAGGGGATCGCCTGGGACACCATCCGCCGGCAGGAGGTGCTCGCCCGGGTGGTGGACGAGTACAAGCGCTGGTACGTCCAGCGCACGGTGTGGCGCGAGACGCCGGAACCGGGGGATCGCTCGACTTCCCTGACGCCGCCCTGACGTCACCGGCCCGACCGGGCCGGCCGACGCGCCGTCGGGTTCTTGAACGGCCGGCTCCGGCCGGGGCATACTCCTGGTCCGTGGCATCCTGCCGCGGCCTGTGGCTGCTCCCGTTCGGCCTCGCGTTCGCCACCGCCGGCCACGCGCTCGAGATCGACCCCGGCACCGACTGGTGCCGCGCTCTCCACCAGCTGCCGCCGGGCGAGGAGCTTGTCCTGCGCCCCGGCGAGTACCACGGCCGGTGCAGTCTCCGGCGGGGAGGCACCGCTGCCCGCCCGCTCGTCATCCGGGCTCAGGATCCGGCGTCGCCTCCCCGGCTGACCTATGCCGGTCGAGCCGGCAACCTGCTCGACGTTCACGCCAGCCATATCCGGCTCCAGGACCTGGAGTTCGGGCCCACGCCGCCCGACGTGGACGCCATTCGCATCCACCTGGCCGACGACGTTCGCGTGGAGCGGTGCCGCTTCACGCAGGTCGGGGGCATCGCGGTCGTCGCCAACTCCGGGTCCGTCCACGGACTCACGGTGCGGGGCAACGTCATCCGGGACTCTGGCTCGACCGCCATGTACTTCGGCTGTCACGACGGCTCCTGTGCGCTCGACGACCTCCTGGTCGAGGACAACCGCATCGAACGGGTGGACGCCGCCGAGGGCGAGGTGGGGTACGGCATCCAGGTCAAGCTCAACAGCCGCGCCATCGTCCGGCGCAACACCATCGCGGACACCAAGGGCCCCGGCGTCATGGTGTACGGCGACCGGGACCCGCTGCGGCGAAGCCTGGTGGAGGGCAACCTCGTCGTCGGCTCCCGCCGCTCGTCCGGCATCGTCGTGGGCGGCGGGCCCGTGCTGGTCCGCAACAATGTCGTCCTCCGCAACGCCGAGGCCGGCATCACGCTGCAGGACTACGGGGGCCGGGGACTGCTGCGCGGGGTGGCGGTGGTCCACAACACGGTCTTCGACAATGCTCAGGCGGGCATCGCGACTTCCGGGACGCTCCTGGACGCCCGCCTGGTGAACAACGCGGTCCACGCCCGGGCCGGCACCCCGGCCCTGCCAGCCCTGCGTCCGGGACTGTCTGCCCTCGGTAATGTGGACTGCTCGGTCAGCCCGTGCTTTGCCGATCCGGTCGTGCTCGACCTGAGCCCGCTGCCGGTTTCCTTGCTGCTGGCGCTCGGCTCGCCGGCCGCCGGGGACGGGGCCCCGGACACCGATTTCTTCGGGCGCCCCCGCGGCCACCCACCGGCCGTGGGGGCGATCGAGCCGGGTGGGCCCCGCCTGCCGCTCCTACCCGGTCTCAGCGGGCACGGGGGACCCCGCTGAGCGCGCTCGCCAGGTTCTTGACCGCCTCGGGCTTGCGCAGGACCTCGGTGACGCCCAGGGTGCGGGCCTGCCGGATCGCCTCCTCGGTCCCCCAGCCGGAGATGACCACCACCGGCAGGTCCCTGTCGCGGGCGCGGATCCGGCGCAGGACCTCGATGCCGTCCATGTCCGGCATGACCAGGTCCAGGAACACCGCGTCCGGTCGCACCTTGTCGAGGAGGTCCAGCCCCTCGACCCCGCCGACGGCGATCATCACCTGATGCCCGGCCTCCAGCAGTCCGTCGGCGATCACCGCCGCCACTGCCGGCTGGTCATCGATCACCAGGATGCGCATCCAGTCAGCGCCGATTATTCCGATCGGCCACCGGAACCGTCAAGGAAGTTCGCCGATGGCTGACACGGCTCGGGGCGTGGTGCTCGTCGTCGACCAGCCGGACGGGGCCCTGCCGCGCGTGCTCCGGTCCATGGGCCTTGGTCCCCTGTCAGTCCACCCGACACTCTCCGCTGCGGTGGCCAGCGCAGGGGCCGCCCGGGTCGCCGTGGTCTGCCGGGCCGCGCTCGGTCCGGCCAGCCTCGAGACCGTCCGGGCGCTCGCCGCCGCGCGCCGCAACCTGCCGATCGTCGTCGCCGCCGACGCCCCGGCCGTGCCCGAGGTCGTGGCCCTGGTCAAGGCCGGGGCCACGGACGTGGTCGCGCCCACCCCCGAGGGGCTCCAGAGCGTCCTGGCTCTGATCGCCGAGCACGCGGAAGCCCCGCCGAGCGCCCCGGCGACGGAGGACTGGGCGCCAGCGGCCAGCGAGGTGATGATCCGGGTCCAGCAGCAGGCCGAGGAGGCCGCCCGCCTGGCCGTACCGGTGCTTCTGACGGGCGAGGTGGGGGTGGGCAAGCAGCGCCTGGCCCGACTGATCCACGAGCGGTCCGTCCGCGCCGGGCGCCCCTTCGAGCGCGTCAACTGCGCCGCGCTGCCCGGCGACCTGCTCGAGCGCGAACTGTTCGGCGAGGACGGCGGCCCACCGGGCCGGCTGGAGGCTGCCGACGGAGGCACCTGCCTCATAGCCGAAATCGGCCAGGCCCCTCCCGGCCTGCAAGCGCGCCTCGGCCACCTGCTGACCGAGGGGCGGACGTACCGGGCAGGGGGACGGACCACCTTCTCACTCGACGTGCGTGTCATCGCGACCACAAGCCACGACCCCCGGGTGCTGCTGCAGGCAGGGACCCTCCGGCGCGACCTCTATGACGCTTTCGCCATGCACATTTACGTGCCGCCGCTGCGCCAGCGGCCGGCCGACGTTCCCCTCCTGCTCGACCACTTCCTGACGGTGTTCCGGGCCCGGTTCGGCCGGCCGGAGCCCCCGCTCGGCGCGGCCACCCGGCAGCTCCTGCTCGACTACACCTGGCCCGGCAACGTCCAGGAGCTGGAGAGCGTTATCAAGCGATTCGTGGTCCTGGGCGACGAGCGGGAACTCGGCGAGGAGATCGAGGCCCGGCGGCGGCTGGTCGCCGCCCGGCACGACGCACTCGCGATCGGTCCGCCGGCCCCCGGACCTCGGGCCGTGCTCGAGGCCGGCCTGCGCGCCGTGGCCCGGGAGGCGGCCCGGCAGGCCGAGCGCGCCGCCATCCGGCAGGTGCTCGAGCGGGTCAACTGGAACCGGGCCGAAGCCGCCCGCCGGCTGAAGATCAGCTACAAGACGCTGCTGAGCAAGCTCGAGCGGGACGAGCTGGGGCCGCCGCGCGACCGGCGGCCGACGCGACCTGGTACAAACGCACCGCGGCCGCGCCCGCGGCGCCCCTGAAAAGTCGGCGCGGTGAACGGACAAGTATTGACGGTCGGCGGTGGGGTGAGGCATAGTCGCGGAGCCGGTCCATGCGCGTCATCGTCTTTGACGACACCCTGGAAATCACTGTCCGCGCCCGCCAAGTGCTGGCCGGGCGGGGGGTGCCGATCGCGTGCGCCGGATCCGTCACCGAACTGATCCTGGTGGCCCTGCCCAGCGGGCCTGACGACGTCCTGGTTGCCAACCTGACCGGCACGACCTCGGCCTGGGAGATCGCCGAGCACCTGCGCCGGCTGCGCTTCCCGGGCCGCGTGCTGGCCCTCGTCGAGCACCCGGGCGACGAACGGTTCCGCCAGATCCTGTCCCTGCCGCGGACGGAGTGCGTCGTGCGGCCGGGCTCGGAGGAGGAACTGGACGAGATCCTGCGCAAGGCGCTGCCCGGTTCCGGGGGGCTGGGGCGGGCGGCGCGGTCCGAGACCGAGGGCATCACCGCGTACCACGGCATCGTCGGCCGCTCGCGGGCGATGCTGGACATCTTCGCCCGGATCGAGAAGGTCGCCAGCGGGGACGCGACCGTGTGCATCTACGGGGAGAGCGGCACCGGCAAGGAGCTGATCGCCCAGGCGATCCACGCCGTGAGTCCGCGCCGGGACCGCCCGTTCGTGCCGCTCGACTGCACGGCGATCCCCGAGGGGCTCATGGAGAGCCACCTGTTCGGCCACGTCAAGGGTGCGTTCACCGGCGCGGTGGACAACCGGGAGGGCGTCTTCGCGCTGGCCCACACCGGGACCCTCTTCATCGACGAGCTCTGCGAGCTCAGCCTGCCGCTGCAGGCCAAGCTCCTGCGGGTCATCCAGAGCCGCGAGTTCGTCAAGGTCGGCGGCACCAAGCCGCAGCGGACGGACATCCGGCTGATCACCGCCACCAACAAGGATCCCCGGGTGGAGGTCGAGCGCGGGCGCTTCCGGGAGGACCTCTACTACCGGGTCGCCGTCGTCGTCATCAAGGTCCCGCCGCTGCGCGAGCGCCCCGAGGACATCCCGCTCCTGGCCGAGCACTTCATCCGCCGCTTCGCGCGCGCCTACCACAAGCCCATCCGGGGCATCGAGCCCGGCGCCATGGAGCGGATGCGGCGCCACCCCTGGCCCGGCAACGTCCGCCAGCTCGAGCACGTCCTCGAACAGGCCGTCGTGCTGGCCGAGGGCGACACGCTGACCGAACGCGACATCTTCCGCGAGCCGGTGGGCCGGGTGGAGGCGGACCGGGTCACGTTCGAACTGGGCCTGCCCCTGCGGGAGGTGGAGCGCCGCTACATCCTCCGGACGCTCCAGGCCACCCGCGGCAACCGCAGCGAGGCGGCCCGGCAGCTGGGCATCAGCGTCCGCTGCCTGCAGTACAAGCTCAAGGCCTACGCCGAGGGGGCCGAGGCGCTCGCGGATGCCGAGGAGTACCCCCCGACCCTGGCCGAGCCGCGCATGGGTCACCTATGAGCCGAGGACACTGCGTCGTCATCGTCACCGCTGCTCTCGCGCTGGGACTGCTCCTCGGGGCCGGACCGGCCCTGGCCCAGGCCCCGACGCCGCCGGACTACCGGATCGGCGTCGACGACGTCCTGGCCATCTCGGTCTGGGACAACAAGGATCTGGACCAGGTGGTGTTCGTGCGCCCCGACGGGCGCATCTCGCTGCCGCTGCTGGGCGAGGTCAGGGCCGGCGGTCTCACGGTGGCCGAGCTCGCCCGCAAACTCAGCGAGGAGTACCAGAAAACCGTCAAGAACGCCCAGGTGACAGTCTCGGTCCGGGAGATCCGGAGCCGGCCCATTTTCTTCGTGGGCGGGGTCGCGCGGCCGGGACCGATCCAGCTCACTCAGGACCTGACCCTGCTGCAGGCCATCTCGCTGGCCGGCGGTCTGCTGCCCACCGCCGACCTCGAATCGGCCTTCGTGCTGCGCGCCAACCAGCGCATCCCGGTGGACTTCCAGCGCCTGATCCAGAAGGCGGACGTCAGCCAGAACCTGCGGCTGCAGCCCGGGGACACCATCGTCGTGCCCGTGGCCGACCTCGTGTACGTCCAGGGCGAGGTCAAGGCGCCGGGCGCGGTCAAGTACACGCGGGACCTCACGGTGGTGAAAGCCATCGTGCAGACCGGCGGGTTCACGCCGCTGGCGGCGGCCAAGCGGGTGACGCTGCTCCGCAGCGACGGCGGCAAGCGGGAAAACCTCAGGATCAACGTCCAGGAGATCATGAGCGATCCCGACAGCGCTCCCGACGTGCCGCTCAAGCCCAACGACATCATCATCGTTCCCCAGCGCCTGTTCTGAGACGTGCGCGGGCGCATCGGGCGGGGCCGGCCGCTCCTCGGAGTGTGGGCCGTTCTCGCCCTCGCCCTGGCCTGGGAGTCCGCGCTCGCTCAACCCCCCGCCCCGCCACCGGCCCCGCCGGCTGAGGGGACTCAGCCGCCGGCGCCCGG
>DATLZL010000586.1:0-2357 GCA_035574035.1 Binatia bacterium
AGGCGGCGGTGTCGGTGGCTGCCGGGGCCGGGCCGGTGCGGCGCGAGGCCGCCCCGCGCTCGGCCGTGGAGGCCGCCGCGCCATCGGGACCGAGGACCGGGGAGGGGGTGCCCGGTGCCGGGCGTGCGATAAGCGAGCGGACCGTCGCCGTGTGGGGCGAGCGGCTCGGGATGCGCGTCCTGTCCGCGGGCCAGGGCCCGGCGCTGGTCTTCTTCCACGGCCCGTGGGGCCTCACCTGGGATCCGTTCCTCGATGCGCTGGCGCAGGACTTCACGGTCTTCGCGCCCGAGCACCCCGGCACCACCCCGGGGCGCCCCGAGGACGTCCAGCGCCTCGACGGCCTCTGGGACCTGGTCCTCTGCTACGACGAGCTGCTCGACCGCCTGGGGCTGGCGTCGGCGGCCCTCGTCGGTCATTCCTTCGGGGCCATGGTGGCCTGCGAGGTCGCCGCCGCGTGCCCCCGGCGCGCCAGCGGCCTGGTCCTCATCGACCCGATCGGCCTCTGGCGCGACGACGCGCCGGTCACCAACTGGATGCTGCTCGGCGCCCGCGAGCTTGCCGGGCGCGTCTTCCACGACCCCCGGAGCGAGGCGGCGCGCCGCATGTTCGCGCCGCCCGAGGACGCCGAGGCCGCGGCGCTGGCCCAGGTCCGTCTCACGTGGGCCATGGGGGCCACCGGAAAGTTCATCTGGCCCCTGCCGGACAAGGGCCTCGCCAGGCGGATCCACCGCGTGAGCGCGCCCGCGCTCGTCGTGTGGGGCAAAGAGGACCGCCTGGTCCCGCCGGCCTACGCCGACGACTTCGCGCGGCACCTGCCGCAGGCGCGGGTCGAACTCGTGGACCAGGCCGGCCACGCCCCGCACCTCGAGCGGACGGAGGCGGTAGTCCACTGCGTGCGCGAGTTCCTCTTCAGGACCTCGCTCGCACAGCGATCGCCGAGCTCCTGACGCTCCGGGGCGAGGAGGTACCGGACCGCCGCGTCAGAGCCAGCCGGCCAGGAAACGGCCCGCGTTGTCGCCGAGGGTGGGCCGCTGGCTCAGCGCTCCGGGACCTTCCAGATCCCCCGCTCGTGCATCAGCCGCACCTGGCGCTCGATGACCTCGGTCCGGTACTCGGCGTGCTTGTACGGGGCGCGGTGGAGGTAGAGGTTCTTCGGGTAGATGGGCCGCTCGTAGAGGAGCTGGTAGAGCTCGGTCCTGAGGTCCTTGAGCCAGTTGTCCCACTGAGCACGCGCCCGGTGGTCGCGCAGCGCCTCGATGTCGATGACGCCGGCCACGTAGGTGGAGCCGGCGCCGTAGTCCTGCCGGCCGACGATCTGGCCGCGGTAGTTGATGATGTACGAGCGCCCGCCGAAGGTGTCGATCGGCGTCGTCTCCTCCGGGAACAGGTAGTAGGTCCCCATGTTGGGGGCGACGATGTAGAGGTTGTTGTCGAGCGCCCGCGCCCGGCTCTGGATCTCGAAGTACTCGTTGCCGGTGGCCGGGTGGGGGTAGGAGGCGCGGTAGACGACCTCGGCCCCGTTCAGGGCCAGCGCCCGGGCGTTCTCCGGGTAGGAGCCCTCGTTGGCCATCATGATCCCCAGCCGGCCGATCTCGGTGTCGACCACCGGCCAGAACGCCTGCAGAGTACGGCCGTACTTCTCCACCCACCAGTCGTAGATGTCGTGCGGGCAGACCGAGTGCTCGACCGGGAACAGCGGCGAGACCTTGTAGTGCTGCAGGATCACGCGGCCGCGTGGGTCGATGATGAAGCCGACGTTGAAGAACCGGTCCGGCCAGTCCGGGTGGCGGGCCTTGGCCTGGGCCATGACGAAGGCGTCGTACTCGCGGGCGATCCGGCCCAGGAACTCCGTCTCCTCGCCCGGGATGTCGATGGCGCCCTCGCGGGCGAACTGGGCGTGGTCGAGGTCCAGTACCTCGTCGTTGAAGCCCTGCAGCGCGCCCTCCGGGATGGCGATGAGGCGCACGGGCAGGTCCAGGCTCGACAGCCAGGACGCCGCCTTCACCAGGTGCGAGAGGTGCTCGAGGTTGATCCGGATGTCCTGGCGCTTGCGGATCCCCCGTACGGTGGGGATCAGGCCGACGGCGGTGTAGGGCTTGATCATGGACGCGCTCCTCTCTCGATGACGACGAGCCGTGATGTCGCCGGGCCGCCGGGCGGCGGCGACCCGGTGAGAGTTACCATAGTCGGCGGCGCCGGCAAAGGCACCCGCGCCCAGCCACCGGCCGGCGCGGCCGGTGGGCTCGCCGGCGGACGGCGTGAGCCGGTGGACAGGGCGGACTCGAGGGGGACGGCGATGGTGACACGACGGACGTTCGTGTTCGGCGGCGCGGCGGTGGCGGTCGCGGGGGTGTCGC
>DATLZL010000587.1:0-6568 GCA_035574035.1 Binatia bacterium
GGGCGTCGGCCACGCACGACTCGATGTGGCGTCCCAGCAGGAGCTTCTGGACCTGCTCGAGAGCGCCCTGGACGGCGGAGATCTGCAGCAGGATGTCCACGCAGTAGGCGTCGGCGGCGATCATCCGTTGCAGTCCCTGGACCTGCCCCTCGATCCGGCGCAGGCGGCCGAGGGCCTTCTGGCGGGTGGTCTCGTCGATCATGACTATACCCTCAGGGGGTATTATGCCCGCCGGCCCGACCCTGTCAACCGGTCGCGGGAGCCTTCACTCGAACAGCGAGGGCTGAACGGGGGCCGGCCGGGCGGCGCCGGCCGAACGCCGCCGCCGCGCCGGGGCCGGGCGTCGGCCCGACGAAGCCGGGTCGGCGCGCCGGGACCGGGCCGGCGCCCGCCGCCCGGCCTTCCAGCCCTTCTGGTGGGCGATCCGCTCGCCCTGCTTGATGACCAGGAGGTCGACCAGGCGGGCCAGCGGGTTCTGGAGCAGGAGCAGGTAGCGCTCCCAGTACCGCGGAGACAGCGCCAGCGTGCGCATCTGGTCCAGGGCCACGGCCAGCGCGGACCGGTCGCCCTTGCGGGCGGCCTGCCGCAGGTCGCGCAGGATCCGCGCGCTCGACACGCGCGAGGGGGGCGTGCGGGCCACGACCTACGGTTTGCCCGACAGCTCCCGGCGCAGCAGGCGGGCGGCCTCGACCATCGACCGCAGCTTGGAGACGGCGACCCACCGCGGCGTCTCCCACAGCCCGCAATCGGGCACGAGCCAGAGCCGCTCGGCCGGCACGTGCCGGAGCGCCAGCCGCGCGCGCGCCGCCACCTCTTCCGGCGTCTCGACCCGGAACGCCTTGACGTCGACGACGCCCACGGCCACCTCCTTGTCGGTCGGGTGGGCCGACCACGCCTCGATCTCGGCCATCTCGCGGTTGGCGTACTCGAACACGAACTGCTGCACCGGCGCGTCCTTGAGGTGCGGGTGCAGCGGCCCGTAGCGGCGGGGCGTGGCGAAGGAGTTGTTGTGGGCGTTGCCGAAGCAGACGTGGAGGGCGAACTTCACCCCGAACCCGGCCACGGTCGCCCGCAGTGCTTCCAGCATCGGGCCCGGCCCCTCGCGCAGCACGCGGTGCTTGCCCGCGGTCATGACATAGTTGGGCTCGTCGATCTGGATGAAGTCGCACCCGGCCTCGACCAGCGCCCGGATCTCACGGCGGACGATCCCGACGAGGTCGGCCACCAGCGCCTCCTCGCTCCCGTACGGCCCGCCTCGCCGGAGCGGCATGAGCAGGGTCAGCGGGCCCGGCACCGCCACCCGCAGCGGGCGGTCGGCGTGGGCGCGAGCGAATCGGAATTCGTCCACGATGCCGAGCCCCGCGGGCGCTTCGATGCGGCCGACGACCTGATACGGGCAGTGGGAATCGTAGTTGAGCGGCCCCAGCCGGCGCGGCACCGGCAGCGGCTCCAGACCGGTGAGGCGCCCGTAGAAGCCGCGGATGAAGGTCACCCGGCGCATCTCGCCGTCCGAGATCACGTCCACACCGGCCTCGATCATGTCCCGGATGGCCAGCCGCACGGCGTCGTCGTAGGCCTCCTGGATCTCGGCCGGACCCAGCCGGTCGGCCGCGGTGGCCTCCCGCACCAGGAACACCCAGGACGGCAGGGCGTGAGAGCCGCAGACCGTGGTGGGCAGGAGCGGCAGCTCGCGGGCCATCGGGCCCGCATGCTACCACGGCGGCTGCGCCGCCTCAGCGCAGCTGGATTTCGTAGTGGTCCCGGCCCGCCGTCGCCGCCGCCGGCTGGACGGTGATCTTCACGTCCAGACTGCGGGCGAGCCGGCCCAGCGGCTCCCGCGCGTCTCCCTCCAGGTAGGCGGCCACGTCGGGATGGGCCCGCACCAGCACCTCGCGGGCCGGGCTCTCGGCTGTCCGGGCCTGGACCGCCCGGAAGATCTCGGCCGCCACCGCCACCTCGGAGCGCGTGACCCCGCTCCCGCCGCAGGTCGGGCACCGGGCGGTGAAGAGCGAGCGCAGATCCTGCCGCACGCGCTTGCGCGTCATCTCCACCAGGCCCAGCTCCGAGATCTGCAGCACGTTCGTCCGCGCCCGGTCCTCGGCCAGCGCCTTCTTCAGCGCCCGGTACACCTGCTCTCGGTGCTCGGGCGCCTCCATGTCGATGAAGTCGATGATGATGATGCCGCCCAGGTCGCGCAGGCGGATCTGGCGGACGATCTCCCCCACCGCCTCCAGGTTGATCTTGAGCACGGTCTGCTCGAAGTCGCGCTTGCCCACGTACTTGCCGGTGTTGACGTCGATGGAGACGAGGGCCTCGGTGTGGTCGATCACGATGTAGCCCCCGGACTTGAGCCACACCCGCCGGCGCAGCGCCTTCTCGATGTCCTTCTCGATGCCGAGCGCCTCGAAGATCGGCGTCCGGCTTTCCCAGCGCCGCAGCCGGTCGGCTAGGCCCGGGACCAGCGCTTCGATGTCCTCCCGGCACTTACGCTCGACCTCGGGGCTGTCGACCAGGAACTCCTCGACGTCGGGAGACAGCAGGTCGCGCACCACCCGGAAGGCGAGGTCCATCTCCTCGTGGAGGAGGGCCGGCGCCTTGACCTGCTCGAACCGGCCCCGGATCTGCGCCCAGAGGCGGCCGAGGAACTCCACGTCGGCCGCGAACTCGGCCTCGCCGAGCCCCTCGGCATTGGTGCGGATGATGTACCCGCCGGTCGGGGGGTCCAGGGCCCGCACCGCCGCCCGCAGGCGGGCGCGCTCGCCCTCGTCGGTGATGCGGCGGGAGACGCCGATGTGGCGGGCGTACGGCATGTAGACCAGGTAGCGTCCGGGCAGGGAGATGAACGAGGTGATCCGGGCCCCCTTGGTCCCGAGCGACTCCTTGGAGACCTGGACCAGGATCTCCTGGCCCTTGCGCAGCACCTCCTCGATCGGGGCCCGCGCCTCGCGGCGCGGCTCGGCGAGCTCCCCCTCGACCTCGGCCTCCTCGGCCTCCAGGCCGGTCTCCTCGCCGGCGTCGGTCTCGGCCTCGGCCTCGTCGGGGGCGAGGGCGGCGTAGTCGCCGGCGTAGAGGAAGGCGTCCTTGCCCAGCCCGATGTCGACGAACGCCGCCTGCATGCCAGGCAGGACGTTCGTCACGACGCCCTTGTAGACGCTCCCGACGATGGAGCGGCGACCGTGCCGCTCCACGAACAGCTGGGTGAGAACCTGGTTCTCCTGGACGGCGACGCGCGTCTCCAGGAATCCGGCGTTGAGGACGATCCGCTTGCCCACGACGGCACCTCTCCGGCCCGCCCCGGCCCCGCCTGAGCGACCGGGGAGGGCCTCATTGGAACTGCCGCATCCGCACGGAGAGGAGCAGCCCGAGCGCCATCATGGAGACGAGCATCGAGGACCCACCGTAGCTCATGAACGGCAGCGGGATACCCACGACTGGCAGGAGTCCGACGACCATCCCCACGTTGATCAGGATCTGCGCGGCGAGCAGCGACGTCGCGCCGAGCGCGACCAGGCGTCCGACCGGGTCCCGGGCGCTGGCGGCGATGTCGAAGCCCCGCAGCAGGAGCAACGCATAGCCGGCCAGGAGCACCAGGCAGCCGACGAACCCCCACATCTCGGCGAACACGGCGAAGATGAAATCCGTATGGCGCTCCGGCAGGAAGGCCAGGCGGCTCTGCGTGGCGCCGGCCACGCCCTTGCCCAGGAGCTGCCCCGAACCGATGGCGATCTTGGCCTGGATCACGTTGTAGGCGCTTCCCAGCGGGTCGCGCACGGGATCCAGGAACACCAGAATACGCTCCCGCTGATATTCCTTGAGGGCCAGCCAGGCGACCGGGGCGGCCGCGACGCCGAGCGCCGGCAGCACGGCCAGACGGCGCCACGGCACGCCGGCGCCGACGAGCAGCGCCAGCGTGAGGGGCACCAGGAGCAAGGCCGTGCCCAGATCCGGCTGCCTGATGATCAGGACGAACGGCACCCCGACGATCGGCGCCAGGCAGGCCAGCACGCCGGCGGTGAGGGGCTGGGCCCAGCGCGCCACCAGCAGCCAGACGACCATGAGCAGGAACGCGAGCTTGAAGAGCTCCGAGGGCTGCACGGTCAGCGGGCCGACGGCCAGCCAGCGACGCGCGCCCGACACCGTCCGCCCGGCGACGAGAACAGCCACCAGGCCGGCCAGCCCCAGGCCGTAGAGCAGCGGCGCGGCCCGGACCAGGCGCCGGTAGTCCACGCTCGCCACCACGACCATCGCCAGCAGGCCGACGGCCGCCCACACCAGCTGCCGCGGCGCCACCGTACCGCCGGCCCGGCCCACGTGCAGGTTGGCCAGCGTGAGCGCGCTCACCAGGGCGAGCCCCGCCGCCCCGCCGATGAGCAGCCAGTCCACGTTGAGCAGCAGGCGCCGGTCGATGCCGATCATCCGGCCAGGCCCACCGCCGCGACCTTCTCGAAGAAGATCGCGTTGAGGATCTTTCGCGCCACCGGCGCGGCCACCTGGCCGCCCTTGCCCCCGCGCTCGACCAGCACCACCACCACCACCTCCGGCGCCCGCGCGGGCGCGAAGGCGGCGAACCAGGCGTGGTCCTGGCCGCGGTCGGCGCGCGACTTGGCGATCGTCTGCGCGGTGCCCGTCTTGCCCGCCACGTCGAGCCCGGGGATGCGGGCGCCGGCGCCGGTCCCGCCGTCGTTGACGGCGGCCCACAGACTCTCGCGCAGGAACGCCCAGACCGCCGGTGCGAGCTCCACGTGACCGGTGACCTGCCCGGGATCGCTCCACAGCAGCGCCCGGTCGGCCCGCTCCACGCGCTGCACGAGGCGCGGCTTCCACAGCACACCGCCGTTGGCCACCGCCGACATGAACCGCGCCACCTGGATCGGCGTGACGAGCACCTGGCCTTGACCGATCGCCATGTTGACGATGTCGCCGGCCTGCCAGCCGGAGCTGCCCCGGCGTCGCGCCCGGGGACCGGGGACGAGGCCGAACTTCTCGGAGCCGAGGTCGATCGCGGTCGGCTGACCGAATCCGAAGGCGCGGGCGTAGCGGGTGATGGCGGCGCCGCCGATGCGGAGGCCGGCCTGGTAGAAGAAGATGTTGCAGGAGTGGGCCAGCGCCCCGCGGGTATCGACGGTGCCGTGCCCCTCCTCCTTCCAGTCCTTGAAGGTCCAGGTCCCCAGCCGGAACTCGCCATCGCAGTGCACGCGGTCGCCGGGCGCCAGCGTGCCCTCCTGCAATCCGGCGGCCGCCACGACGATCTTGAAGATGGATCCCGGCGCGTACTGGCTCTGGATCACCCGGTTCAGCAGCGGGTGGTCGGGATCCTGCACCAGCCGCAGCCAGGCCGACCGCTCGATGGTGCCCGTGAACTGATCGATGTCGAAGGCCGGCGTGGAGACCATGGCCAGGACGTCCCCGCTGCGCGGGTCCATGACGACCACCGCGCCCGGACGACCTTCCATCGCCTGCTCGGCGGCTTCCTGGATCCGCCGGTCGATGGTGGTGACGACCTGCGCGCCGGGATGAGGATCGGTGTGCTGGATGACGCGCACGGGGCGGCCCAGCGCGTCGACCTCGATCCGCTCGCCGCCGTCGCGGCCGCGGAGGTACTCGTCGAGCAGCCGCTCGAGTCCGGTCTGCCCCACCATGTCACCCCGGCGGTAGCGTCCGTGCCGGAGCTGCTCGTCGCTGGCCTCGCGCACGTAGCCGAGCAGGTGAGCGGCGAAGCGACTCGAGGGATACGTCCGCTGGGGCTCGACCTCGACGATGACGCCGGGCAGCTCCAGCTTCCACTCCTCGATCCGGGCCATGTCCTCCAGGCTCAGACCCCGGCGCACGCGGACGGGCAGGAAGGAGTCGGCCGGGACCCGGGCGATCGCCTCGCTCAGCTCCTGGTACGGGATCCTCAGCAGGGCGGCGACGCGACCCAGCACGGCGTCGCGGGTCTGCTCGTCACGGGGCAGCTCCCGGGGGATGAGCGACAGGGTGAACGCCGGCCGGTTGTCCACCAGCGGCACGCCGTGGCGGTCGTAGAGCAGCCCCCGCGGGGCGGCGACGGGACGGATGCGGATCCGGTTCTTGTCGGAGGCGTCCAGGAAGTGGCCGCCCTCGAGCACCTGCAGGTACCAGAGCTGCCCGACGATGACCAGGAAGGCCAGCAGCACGGCCGCCGCCACGGCGCTGACCCGCTGCCGGCCGACGTCGCGGCGGTCGGCGGCCCGCCCGCTCACGCCCGTGCCCGGTGGGCGTCGGCCCAGGCCAGCGCCAGGACCAGGGCCGCGCCCAGGAACCCGTTGTAGAGCGCCTGGGGCAGGACGACGTACGTCATCAGCTCGCCGAACGGCGCCGGAAAGTGGAAGAGCTTGAGGACGGCGAAGCGAGCCACGCCCTCGGCCACGCTCAGCAGGACCAGCCCGGGGACCTGCACGAGCGGCTGGGTGACGGCCAGCCGGGTGGCGAGGCCGCCGAGCCCGAAACCCAGCAGCGCCTTGGTCAGGGCCTGGGCGCCCACCAGCCCACCGGCGGTGACGTCCTGCAGCAGCCCGGCGGCGAAGCCTGCCAGCGCGCCGACCTCCGG
>DATLZL010000588.1:0-10328 GCA_035574035.1 Binatia bacterium
CCACTCGAACGGGATTTCGCGGCCGAGCAGGGCGCGGGCGCGCGCACACGCCACCGACGGCAGGCGGCGGCGGTCGGCATCGTCCGAGCCGTAGGCACCCAGCCGGAAGAACGGCCAGAGCCCGGTCGGCGCCAGCTTCACCCGCGCCCCGGCTTCGATGTTGCCGGTCAGCAGCCCGACCAGCACGTCGGGACGCCGGGCGAGCGCCGCCAGCAGGGCCGGCAGTCCGGGCAGCACGCGCACGCCGCGGCGGGCGACTTCCGGCCCGAGCGCCCGGACGTAGGCGGCCAGGCAAGCGCCGAGCCGCGCCTCGACCGTCGCCGGCGGCACGCCGGCCGCGAGCATCAGGTCGGTGACGATCTGCGGGTCGGTCCGCCCGCGGAAGTCGTAGGCGTCGATGGGCCCCGTGGTGCCGTAGACCTCGGCCAGCGCCTGGGCCATCGCCGCCCGCCCCGCGCCGTGCGCCGTGATCAGCGTGCCGTCCACGTCGAACAGCACCAGACGCGGGACGGGTCTCCGCTCGTCCGGGCGGTCGTGGGCGGGCACCCGTGCGACTCCGGCCGCCGTCAGGGCCCCAGCCGGCGCAGGCGTTCCACGATGGGCGGCAGGACCTCGATGACGAAGTCGATCTCGACGGCCGTCGTCCAGCGGCCGAGCGTGAAGCAGAGCGAGCCCTCGGCCGCCTCGCCGTCACAGCCGATGGCCCGCAGCACGTGGGAGGCCTGCCCGGTGAGCGCCGCGCAGGCCGACCCGGACGAGGCGGCGACACCGCGCAGGTCCAGCTCGAGCAGCACGCTGTCGGCCTTCACGCCGGGGACGACGAACGAGGCGTGATGGGGCAGGCGCGCCTCGCCGGTGGCTCCGGTGATGCGGGCCCCCGGCACCCGGGCCAGCACCTCGTGGAGCAGGCGGTCGCGCAGGCGCGCCAGCCGGGCCGCCTCCGCCGCGCGCTCGGCCCGCGCCAGCTCGGCGGCCACGCCCATGCCCACGATCGCCGGCAGGTTCTCGGTCCCGGAGCGGTAGCCGCGCTCCTGCCCGCCGCCCAGGATGAGGGGGGCCAGCTTCACGTCCGCGCGCACCCACAGCGCGCCCGCCCCGGGCGGGCCGTAGAGGTCGTTGGAGCAGACGGTCAGCAGGTCGATCCCGCACTCGTCCACGGACAGCGGCAGCCGGCCGACGGCGTTGACGCCGTCCACGTGGAAGGGAATGCCCCGCGCGCGGGCGATGCGGCCGATCTCGCGCAGCGGCTGGAGGGTGCCGATCTCGCCGTTGCCGGCCATGATTGAGATGAGCGCCGTGTCCGGCCGCAGCGCGGCGGCCACGTCGTCCGGATCCAGGCGCCCCTCGCCGTCCACGCCGACGTAGGTGACGCTGACGCCCTGCTTCTCGAGGTCGCGGCAGGGGTTGAGCACCGAGACGTGCTCGATGGTGGAGGTGACGATGTGACGGCCGGCGGCCCGGGCCAGCACGCCCTTGACGGCAAGGTTGTTGGCCTCGGTGGCGCCCGAGGTGAAGATCACCCCGCCCGGCGCGCCGCCGAACAGCCGGGCCAGCTTGGCGCGCGCGCCGTCCAGGGAGGCGCGCGCCTCCAGCCCCAGCGAGTGGGGTGCGGCCGGATTGCCGACCCCGCCCTCGAGGAAGGGCCGCATCACCGCCACCACCCGGGGGTCGACCGGCGACAGACCGCCGTAATCGAGGTAGACCCGCGAGGGGCCGGCGCTACCGGGTCTTTCGGACCAGAAAGCGAACGACCGTGCCATGGCGCTCGATGGCGAGCAGGGCATGGCCGGTGCGCGCGGCCCAGCTCTTCATGTCGGCCTCGGCGGCCGGGTCGTCGGCCACCATCTCCAGCGTCTGCCCCGGGGCGAGGGCGGCGATCGCCTCACGCACCTTGAGGATCGGGACCGGACAAAACAGCCCCACACAATCGATTTTCCTGTCGGGAACGACGGCGGCCATGCCGCGGAAATTCTGACATTGACTTGATTTAGCGGCAACCCCAATAATCCGAACTGTATGCCGGGCGGGCTCGCGTCCGACGTCGCCCAGGCCGGCCAGCGGCTGCGGCGCAAGGTCATGCTGGCGCTCGTCCTGTCCTCGGTCCTGCCGCTGCTCGTGCTCGTCTACGTGGCCCAGGGCTATGTCCTGCCCCAGCTGGACCCGTCCGAGAGCGTCCGCTCCCTGGCCCTGCACGCCCTGATCGCCTTCACGCTGCTGGCCATCCTCGCCGGCGGCTGGGTGATCTGGGACATCGGCCGGACGATGGCCCACATCGCCCAGATGCTGGGCGACGAGGCCCGCTGGGACCGGCTGGCCAGCCGCAAGGACGAGATCGGCACGCTGATGCAGTCGTTCGCCCAGATGCTGGAGAAGATCGAGGAGCAGACCTCCGAGATCAACTCGTACGCCAGCCGGCTCGACGCCGCCTACAAGGAGCTCGAGATCACCAACGCCCGGCTCAAGGAGACGTCGTTCAAGGACGAAGTGACCGGCCTCTACAACCGCCGCTTCTTCTCCGTCCGCCTGGAGGAGGAGCTGCAGCGGCACCGCCGCTTCAACCACCCGGTCTCGGTCGTGCTCATCGACCTGGACGGGTTCAAGGCGGTCAACGACGAGCTGGGGCACTCGGTCGGCGACGACACGCTGCGCGACATCGCGCAGATCCTGGTCAAGCACTCCCGGGGGATCAACGTGGTCGCCCGCTACGGCGGCGACGAGTTCGCGGTGCTGCTGGTGGAGACGTCCAAGAGCGGGGCCCGCCTCTACGCCGACCGCATCCGTCAGGTCATCTCGACCTACCCCTTCTCGCACGGCAAGCCGATCACCGCCAGCTTCGGCATCGCCAGCCTGCCCGAGGACGAGGCGGCGACGTCGGAGGATTTGGTGCGGGCCGCCGACGAGGCGCTCTACGCGGCCAAGCGCGCCGGCAAGAACCAGGTGGTCGCCGCCGAGCTCCCGGAGGGCACCGTCTGACCGCCGACGCTCGGGCGGTCCTGATCGCCGACGACGACGCCGCGGTCCGGGATGTCCTCAAGCACATCTTTCTCGCCGCCGGCTACCGCTGCCTGACCGCGGCCGGCGGCCCGGAGGCGCTGGACCTCTTCGACGCCGCCCGCCCGCCCCTGGTCGTCACCGACCTCAAGATGCCCGGGATGGACGGCTTGGCCCTTCTGGCGGCGCTGCTGCCCCGGGACCCCGACGTCGCGGTGATCGTGCTGACCGGCGCCCCCGACATCAAGATCGCCATCGAGAGCCTCAAGCGCGGCGCCGCCGACTTCATCATCAAGCCGGTCAACGTGGACGAGCTGCTGATCGCGGCCGACCGGGCGCTGGAGCGGCGGCAGCTGCTGATCGATCGGCGGCAGTACCAGGCCCTGCTCGAGGCCCGGGTGGCCGAGGCCACGCGCGACCTGCAGCAGGCGTACCGGGACCTGCAGGACACCTACCGGGCCACGCTGGAGACGCTGGGGGCGGCGCTCGACTCCCGCGACGTCGGCACCGAGTCCCACTCCCGGCGGGTGCACGGCTACGCGCTGGCCACGGCCCGCGAGCACGGCGTCCCGGAGGACGAGCTGATCGATCTGGCCCACGGCGTGCTGCTGCACGACATCGGCAAGATCGGTATCCCGGACTCGATCCTGCTCAAGCCCGGCAAGCTCACCGACGAGGAGTGGGCGATCATGCGCCGCCATCCGGAGATCGGCAAGCGCCTGATCGAGAACATCCCCTTCCTCAAGGGCGCGGTGCCGATCGTCTACTGCCACCACGAGCGCTGGGACGGCACCGGCTACCCGCGCGGCCTCAAGGGGGAGGAGATCCCGCTCGGGGCCCGCATCTTCGCTGTGGTGGACGCCTTCGACGCCATGACCTTCGACCGTCCCTACTCGCGGGCCGTCCCCTTCTCCGCCGCCAAGGCCGAGATCCAGCGCTGCGCGGGGACCCACTTCGACCCGGCGGTGGTCCGCTCGTTCCTGCGGGTACCGGACGCCGTGCTGGAGCAGATCCGGCGGCAGAGCCTGCCGCCTACAGCGCCGCCCGCACCACCAGCCAGAGGCCGAGCACCGCGAGAAACCCGAGCACCAGCCGGTTGAAGGTGGCCGGCGCCAGCCGGTCCTGCACCGCCAGCCCGAGCCGGAACGCCCCCAGCCCCACCACGGTCAGCGCCAGGGAGCCGGCCAGCACCCGGGCCGTCATCAGCCCGTACCAGGTCACGGCGCCCAGCTGGATCAGCTTGTAGCAGACGAAGCACACGGCCACCGACTGCACGAACTCGGCCTTGGGCATGCGCAGCGAGTAGAAGTAGATGACCAGCGGCAGCCCGGGGACGTTGGCCAGCCCGCCCAGGATGCCGGCCACCAGCCCGAGCGGCGGCGCCAGCCACGGGGTCCACGCCGGCGGGACCCGCGGCTGGTAGCGCGTGGCGTTGGCGGCCACGAAGCTGAGCACGACGCCGCCCATGGTGAGGATGGCGACCGACGGCGGCAGCACCGCGAGCAGCCGGGTGCCGAGGAAGGTGCCCACCACGCCGAAGGCCAGCACCACGGCCATGCGCCGGACGATGGCAAGCCAGCCGCCCCAGCGCACGGCCTGGATCCCGTCCATGACCAGGTTGGGGATGATGAGGACGGGCACCGCCACCCGCACGTCCATGAACAGGGCCAGCAGCGGGGTGGCCAGCGCCGGGAAGCCGAACCCGATCGCCCCCTTGACGAAGGAGGCGAGGACGACCGCGGCGACGCTGACGATCAGCGCGCGAGTGTCGAGCAGAGGATCTCGGCCGGGTGCCGCGCGCGGCGCCCCGTCAGGTGCTCGATCTGCTGGCGGCAGGACATGCCGGGGGCGACGATCTCGGTGTCGGGCGGCGCCGCCCGGACGGCCGGCGCCAGCCGGCGGTTGCCGAGCCACACCGAGAGGTCGTAGTGCTCGCGCTCGAAGCCGAAGGCGCCGGCCATGCCGCAGCAGCCGGAGTCGACCTCCGTCACCTCGAACCCCGCCCACCGGAGCACGGCCACGGTGGGCGCGGTGCCGACCAGCGCCTTCTGGTGGCAGTGGCCGTGCAGGAGCACGCGCCGGCCGTGGCCGCGGAACGCGAGCCGGAGGCCGCGCTCGCGCTCGCGGAGCAGGAACTCCTCGAGGAGCAGGGCCTGGCGGGCGACGGCGCGCGCCGGCTCGCTCCGGAGCAGGTCCACCCACTCGTCGCGCAGGGTGAGCAGGCACGAGGGCTCGAGCCCGACGATCGGCACCCCGCGCTCGGCGGCCGGGGCCAGCCGGGCCACCGTCCAGGCGGCGTGCTCGCGCGCCTGGTCGAGCATGCCCTTGGAGATGAGCGGGCGCCCGCAGCACTTGCGCTCGGCCAGCCGCACCCGGTAACCGGCCGCCTCCAGGAACTCCACCGCCGCCCGGCCGATCTCGGGCACGTTGTAGGTCACGAACGTGTCGTGGAAGAGGATGACTTCGCCCCGCTCGCCGGCCGGTGCCGGCCTCCGGCGGCGGAACCAGGCCTCGAACGTCTCGGGAGCCAGCGCCGGCAGCGGGCGCCGCCGGTCGATGCCGGCCGCCTTCTCCAGCAGCCAGCGGCTGGGCGCCAGGCGGGTCACCGCGTTGGCCACCCGCGGCAGCCGGGCCCCGAGCGCGTTGAGGCGCGCGATGCCCCCGAACAGCCGGTTGCGCAGCGGCAGCCCGTGGGCCCGGTGGTAGTGGTAGAGGAACTCGTACTTGAGCTTGGCCATGTCCACGTTGGCCGGGCACTCGGCCTTGCAGCCCTTGCACTCCAGGCAGAGGTCCATGACCTCGTAGAGCCGGCGGCCGGTGAACTCGGCCGGCGGCAGCCGGCCGGAGAGGATCGCCCGCAGCGCGTTGGCCCGCCCGCGCGTGGAGTGCTCCTCGTCGCGGGTGGCCATGTAGGAGGGGCACATCGTGCCCTCCAGGCTCTTGCGGCAGACCCCGACGCCGTTGCAGAGCTCGACGGCGGCGGCGAAGCCGCCCTGGCCCGAGAAGTCCAGGCGGGTCGCCGGCTCCCAGGTCACGTACTGCGGGCCGTAGCGCAGGTGCTCGGTCAGCCCCGGGCTGTCCACGATGTTGCCGGGGTTCAGGCGGTTGTCGGGGTCGAAGGCGCGCTTGAGCTCGCGGAAGGCCTGCATCAACCGGGGGCCGTACAGGCGCTCGAGGAACGGGCTCCGCGCCCGACCGTCGCCGTGCTCGCTGGAGATCGTCCCGCCGAACTCCAGGACGAGGTCGGCGATGTCGGCGGCGATGGCCTGCACCTGCTCGATCCCCCGCCGGGTCTTCAGGTTGATCACCGGCCGGATGTGCAGGCAGCCGACCGAGCAGTGGCCGTAGTAGGCGCCGTCCACCCCGTGGCGGGCGAAGATCTCGCGGAAGCGGGGGATGAACTTCGGCAGGTGCCGGGGCTCGACGGCGGTGTCCTCGACGAACGCGATCGGCTTGCCGTCGCCCTTCATGCCCAGCAGCAGCCCCAGGCCGGCCTTGCGCAGCTTCCAGATCGACTGTTGCTCGGCCGGGTCGAAGGCCAGGTGGGCGGCGTAGCCGAACCGCTCCCGCGCCCGGCGCGCCTCGAGCGCCTCGATCTTGGCCCGCACCTCGGCCTCGCTCTCGCCGGCGTACTCCACGATCAGGATCGCCGCCGGGTCGCCCTGGATGAACCCCATGCGGCGGCGCTGCTCGATGTTGTCGCGGGCCAGGTCGAGGATCATCTTGTCCGTCAGCTCCACCGCGTAGGGCCCGGTCTCCAGGATCGCCGGCGAGGACTCCAGCGCCTCCTGCAGGTCTCGGTAGTGGATCACGCTGAGCGCGGTGTGCTTGGGGCGCGGCACCAGGCGAACGCGCGCTTCCACGATCGTGCAGAGGGTGCCCTCGGAGCCGACGACCAGGCGGGCCAGGCTGAGCGGGCGCGGGCGACCGTCGCCGCCGGCCCAGGAGCCGGGCTTGACGCCCACGCCGACCAGCTCGTTCAGGTTGTAGCCGGCCACCCGCCGCCAGTAGGCCGGGTAGCGCGCCCGGATCTCGTCGGCGTACTCGTCGCGCAGGCGGGCCACCGCGCGGTAGATGCGCCCCTCGGGGTCCGGCGCCGCCATCTTGCGGCGGAACTCGTCCTCGGTGAGTTCGCCGAGGACGAGGCGGGTGCCGTCGGCCAGCCGGACGGTCAGGTCCAGGACGTGGTCCACCGTGAGCCCGTAGACGATCGAGTGCGCACCGCCGGAGTTGTTGCCGAGCATGCCGCCCAGCGTGGCCCGGTTGGAGGTGGAGGTGTCAGGGCCGAAGAGCAGGCCCCAGGGGCGGACGTGGTGGTTCAGCTCGTCCTGGACGACCCCCGGCTGCACGCGGGCCCAGCCCTCCTCGGGCTGGACCTCCAGCACCCGGTTCATCCACCGCGAGAAGTCGAGCACCAGCGCCTCGTTGACGGCCTGGCCGGTGAGCGAGGTGCCGCCGCCGCGCGGTAGCAGCGCGACGCCGCGGCGCCGGGCCACCTCGAGCACGGCGTCGACGTCGTCGGCGTCCCGCGGCTGGACGACGCCGATCGGCTCGACCTGGTACATCGAGGCGTCGGTGGCGTAGAGCAGGCGCGAGGCGGGGTCGAAGCGCACGTCGCCGCGGACGACGGCGCGCAGCTCGCGCTCCAGGTCGCTCATCGCACGGTCGGGCACGCGCTTCATTATACGGAGGCGGTCCGGGCCGCCCGGCCGGGCACCCGCGCCGACGGGCTCGCCGCCGCCCCGCCTAGAAGCGCCGGGTGACCCAGCGGCCGTCCTTCATGACCGACAGCCGCTCCCGGTCCTGCAGGACCGCGATGTCCCGGAGCGGGTCGCCGTCGACCACGACCAGGTCGGCCAGCTTGCCGGGCTCGAGCGAGCCGATGCGGTCGGCCATGCGCATCAGCTGAGCCCCCCACAGCGTGGCGCACCGGATCGCCTCCAGCGGCGTGTAGCCGATCACGTCCACGAAGACCTGGATGTCCTTGGCGTACTCCCCGTGCGGGCACCAGGCGAAGCCGAAGTCGCCGCCCGGGCACATCCGGATGCCCAGGTCGCGCGCCCGCCGGTAGGTGTCGCCCGCCTGCTTGATCTCGTCGCGCAGCCCGCTGGGCCCGATGATGTCCTCGGTGATGCCGAAGCGGGGGCCGTTCTCGACGATCGAGTAGAGGTAGCGCAGCCCGGGCACCAGGGTGAGGTCCTGGTCGCGGATCATTCGCAGCGTCTCGTCGTCGGCGTAGGTGGCGTGCTCGATGGAGTCCACGCCGGCCTCGGCCGCCACCCGGCTGGAGGCGCGGCCGCGCACGTGGGCCGCGCTCAGGCGGCCCCGCATCCGCGTCTCCTGGACCAGGACCCGCACCTCCTCGACCGTGTACGTGCAGTCGCCGATGGGCGTGTGGGGCAGCAGGGCGTCGCCCCCGATGTAGCACTTGACGACGTCGGCGCCGTCCTTGATCACCCGACGGACCGCGGCCCGGACGGCGTCGGGGCCGTCGGCGATGAAGGCCAGGCCCTCCATGCCGAGCTTGAGGTAGGAGGGGTTCCAGTCGGCCATGGCCCCGGTGGCGCAGATGTCGCGGCCGGCGGCCAGCAGCCGCGGGCCGGGGTAGAGCCCCTCGTTGATCGCACGCTTGAGCGCCACGTCGATGGCATGGATCGACCCGGCCGAGCGGGCGGCGGTGTAGCCGCACTCGAGCGCGAGCTCGGCGTTCTTCGCCGCCCGGAGCGTCGTGTACTCGGGCGGGCAGTTGAGGTCGAGGTCGGCGATGACCTTGACGTCCACGTAGGAGAGGTGGATGTGAGCCTCCACCAGGCCGGGGATCACGGTGCGGCCGCCGAGGTCGATCACCACCGCGTCGGCCGGCCGCGGCTCGTCGGCGGGCGCCAGGCGGCCGGCATGGACGATCGTGTTGCCCTCGATGACGAGGCCGGCGCCGTCCACCGGCGGCCGCCCGGTGCCGTCGATCAGGCGAACGTTCTTGAGGTAGGTGCGCACGGCAGTTCCTCCCGGTCAGGGCTTGAGCAGGACTTTCACCGCCCGGTCCTGCTTGCGGTCGAAGATCGCGTAGCCGTGCGGGGCGTCCTTGAGTGGCAGGGTGTGGGTGATGATGCGGGCGGGCCGCAGGCGCCCGCGCTCCACCAGCGGCATCAGCGGCGCGATGTAGTTGCGCGCGTTGCAGATGCCCATCCGCAGCGTCAGGTCCTTGAAGAAGGCTTCTCGGGCCGGGAAGCCGAGCGTGGGCTCCACGTAGACACCGACCGAGGAGACCACCCCGCCCGGCCGCACGGCCTCGATGGCCTGGGTGAACGGGACCTCGTGACCGACGCACTCCAGCACCACGTCGGGGCCGCGGCCGCCGGTGAGGGCCCGCAGCTGGGCGGCCGGGTCGCCGCGGTCCAGGTCCACCGGTTCGGCGCCGAACTCCTCGGCCAGCCGCAGGCGGTAGTCCACGCGGTCCACCGCGAACACCCGGGCCGGCCCGAACAGCATCGCCCCCTGCACCGCCAGCAGTCCCACCGGGCCGGCGCCGAAGACCGCCACCGTGTCGCCGGGGCGGATGCCGCCGTTCTCGGCGCAGAAGTAGGCCGTGGAGAGGATGTCACCGAGGAAGAGCGCGTCCTCGTCGGCCATGGGGGGCGGCACCTTCTCGCAGAGGTGGTCGGCGAACGGGACCCGGATGCGCTCGGCCTGGCCCCCGGGGTAGATCGTCCCGAAGCGGCCGCCGAACACCGCCCGTCCGGTGGTCGTGCACTGGGTCGGCAGCCGGCGCCGGCACCACTCGCAGCGCCCGCAGGAGACCGAGAACGGCGCCACCACGCGGTCGCCGGGCCGCACGGCCTCCACGGCGGAGCCGACCTCCTCGACCACGCCCATGAACTCGTGGCCCATGACGGCGCCCTTTTCCACCAGCCCGCCGCCGCGCCCGTGGTACTGGTGCAGATCCGAGCCGCAGATCGCGCTGGTGGTGATCCGGACCACCGCGTCGGTCGGGTCCACGATCCGGGCGTCCGCCACGTCCTGGACCCGCACATCCCCCACGCCCTGAAACGTCACCGCCTTCATGGCCCCTCTACCCTCTCGTAGAGCGCGAGCGCGGCGGCGCCGCGCATCGTCAGCCGCTTGTCGCCCGGCACGATGGCCACCCGGGTGCGCACCAGCGCCCGGTGAAACGCGTGCTCGGCAGCATACCCCAAGACGCGCTTCTTCAGGGGGGCGTAGGCGGCGGCGACGCCGCCCGTCACGACGACCACCTCGGGGTTGAGGCCGTTGACGACGACGGCGATCATCGCCCCCAGCGCCCGGCAGGCCTCGTCCACGACCGCGGCCGCCGCCGGATC
>DATLZL010000589.1:0-6845 GCA_035574035.1 Binatia bacterium
GCGGGCGAGCGCGGCGTCGATCAGGACGTCGGCCGCTGCCGGCCCGCGCGGCGGCGTGAGCTGCACGGTCACGTCCACGCGGCCCCGCTCCAGCCGGCTCTGCAGGACCCGGCGGGCCGGCAGCTCGAGCTCGGCCAGGATCGAGGGCAGACGCAGCGCGATGTCGAGGTGGCGGTGGTTCACGGACTTGATTTCGACGGTAAGGACGAACGTGGGGCCGGCGCCCTCGGCCCGACCGAACCCGGTCATGCTCCGGATCACGGCTGCCCCCCGGCCAGGGCGAACGGCGCGGCGCTCATCGCCCGAGAATAGGCAAATTTCCCTGTAGTGTCAACGCGTTGCGATTGACAGTGCTCGAACGCGGGCAGTACACTCACGCGGCCCGAACTCGATTCTCGGAGGACCTTGTTATGCGCTGGACGCGACGCCGTTTCCTGACCGCCGCCGGGCTCGCCGGCGCCGGCTGGGCGGCGGCCTGGCCCCGCCCGGCCCGGGCCCAGGCCAAGCCGATCACCGTGGCCCACAGCGTCTCCACCTTCGTCTACGGCCAGCACCTGGTGGCCAAGGAGAAGAAGTTCTTCGAGGACGAGGGCGTGGCGGTGCCGGCCTTCATCGTCCCCGGCGGCGGCGCCCGCGTCATCAACGCGGTCACGGCCGGCCAGGCGATGTTCGGGCTCGGCGACTCCAACCACCCGCTGAAGGCGACGGAGCGGGGCAAGGACACCGTGATGCTCTTCGCCACCGACACCCGGTGCTCCTACGCCAACATCGTCGTGCGTCGCGAGCTCTTCGACCGCGGCCTGCGCACGGTCGAGGCGCTGGCCGATCCCAAGCTGGTCGGTCGCAAGGCGGTGATCGCCGCCACCGCCATCGGCTCCGGGACCTACGTCTACGGCGTTTACGTCCTGAAGAACACCCGGGCCGCCGACGGCAAGCCGGTGAACGACCACGTGGAGTGGGTGGGCGGCGGCGCCTCGACCACGATGTTGGGCGGCCTCAAGGCCGGCAAGTTCGACGCCATCATGGCCGTGCCCGAGTGGCAGTGGGCGGCCGAGGAGGAGGGCTTCGGCAAGGCCATCTACGATGTGCTCGACGAGAAGGCCTGGAACCGCGTCTTCGGCGGCCCCATCCCGGTCACCGTGGGGTACGTGCTGCGGGAGACGATGGACAGGTCGCCGGACCTCGTGCAGGCCTACGTCAACGCCAATTACCGGGCCCAGCAGTGGATCCGCCGGGCCCGGGACGAGGAGATCGTCGAGCTGATCCACAAGGCGTACATGGACACCTTCACCCGCGACATCGTGCTCCGCTCCGTGCGGTACTACAAGACCATCTTCGACTGGGACTTCCTGATCGAGGAGAAGGACTACGAGAACGGCATGAAGGTGTTCATCCCGACCGCTGTGGACCGGCCGATCCCGTACGCCCGAGCGGTGGACATGGGCTTCGTCAAGAAGGCCCAGGCGAAGTTCCCGTCCTGAACCGCCGCCCGCGGATCGTCGCCCGGGACCTCGCCAAGACCTTCCGGGAGGGAGGCCGCGAGGTCCCCGCCGTCCAGTCCGTCTCCTTCGAGGTCCTCGACCAGGAGTTCGTGGCCATTGTCGGGCCGTCCGGCTGCGGCAAGTCGACGATTCTCAACATGATCGGCGGCCTCGTCACGCCCACCCTCGGCACCGTCGAGGTCGACGGGCGCCCGGTGGACGGCGTGCCGCGCGGGGTGGGCTACGTCTTCCAAAAGGACACCGTCTTCCCCTGGCGCACCGTCCGCCGCAACATCGCGCTCGGGCTCGAGTACCGCGGGCTGCCCGCCGCCGAGCAGGAACGGCGCGTGGCCGAGGCCGTCCGGCTGGCCGGCCTGGAAGGGTTCGAGGACGCCTACCCGGCCACGCTGTCCGGGGGCATGCGGCAGCGGGTGGCACTGATGCGCACGCTGGTGGTGGAGCCGGAAATCGTCCTGATGGACGAGCCCTTCGGCGCCCTCGACACGCACACGAAGCTCGACCTGCAGGCCGAGCTGCTGCGGCTGTGGGACGCCCGGCGCCAGACCGTGGTGTTCATCACCCACGACCTGTCGGAGGCGATCACGCTGGCCGACCGGATCATCGTGATGACCCGCCGGCCGGGCCGGATCAAGATGATCTACGACGTCAAGCTGCCCCGGCCGCGCGACGTGATTGCCGTCCGGGAGACGAGCGAGTACCTGCGCGAGTTCGGCGAGATCTGGCACGTGCTGGGCGAGGAATTTCGATCGAAGGGGGCCTCGACAGCTCCCGGCTCGAACGAGGATGCATGAGCATGCGGACTGAGCGGGTGCGGGTGCTCGTGTGGCAGCTGGCGATCCTCGTCGTGCTGCTGGGCGCCTGGGAATGGCTCACCGGCATCAAGACCGTCTCACGGACGCCGGGCCTGTACTGGGTCGATCCCTTCTTCATCAGCCGGCCGTCGGCCATCGTCCAGCGATTCGCCTACCTGATGTCCGACCAGGTGCGGCTCTCGCTCTGGGAGATGGCCCTGTCGACCGTGCAGTCCACGCTCTGGGGCTTCGTGGTGGGCGTGTCGACAGGCTTCGTGGCCGGCCTGGTGCTGGGGCGCCACGACCGGCTGGCCCGGATCTTCCAGCCGTACATCGTCGCCTTCAACTCGCTGCCCCGCATCGCGCTGGTGCCGCTGATCACGATGATCTTCGGCTTCGGCCTGGCCGCCAAGGTGGTGCTCGCCTGGACCATCGTGTTCTTCATCGTCTTCTTCAACACCTTCCAGGGCGCCCGCAGCGTGGACGCCGACCTGATCCACTCCGCGCGCTTCCTCGGGGCCAGCGAGCGCCAGATCATGCGCACGGTGGTCATCCCCTCGACGCTGGCCTGGACGTTCGCCTCTCTGACCCCCTCCATCTCGTTCGCCCTGATCGGGGTCGTGGTGGGGGAGTTCCTGGGCGGCGAGTCGGGCGGCGGCCTCGGCTACCTGATCATCCAGTCGCTGGGTACCCTGAACGCGGCCGACATGATGGTCGCGCTGCTGACGCTCGGGGTCATTGGCATCGTCATGGCGGTCGGCATCCGGCAGGTCGAGCGGCGCCTGCTGTGCTGGCGGCCGGAGTACCGGGGGCGCGCCTGACCCGGGTGACGCTGGCCGCGCTGGCCCTGCTCGCCCTGGCCGGGGGCGGGGCGGTGGCCCTGGCCCGGCTTCGGGGGACCGGCAGCCCGCGGGCCTCGCTCCTGCTCTCGGTCCTCGCCCAGTGGCTGGGCGCCTACGTCCTCTGGACGTTCGCCGGCGGCCTGCTCCTGGCCGCCGGCGTCATCGGCCGGTACGACGCCACCTTGTTCGGCCTGCTGGCCCTGGCCCTGGGCTTCTGGCAGTACCGGGTCCGGCGGCAGGTGGGGCGGGACGCCGCGGTGCTCGTCTTCCTGAGCGGCCAGCTGGCCTGGCTGGTCGTGATCCTGGTGCAGAATGGCTTCTTCGCACGGTAAATGATTTCCCACCCGTCAGCGCCGCGACTGCCAGTGTCCGGCGCCGAACGTCCCCGGCGGGGCATCCATCCGGGGGTCCCCCGCATGTCGTGCTCCCGCCGCGCGGCCCACGGCCGGGTGGGTCTGGCCGTGTCGTTGCATCGCGTTTCGGCGAGCGCCCGAAGTGGCTCCGAGGAGGGAAACGCGATGCAGAGACGCGTCTGGATCGTTGCGGTGTTGGTGGTGGTTCCGGTCCTGGCGAGCGGCTGTGCCACCAGGAACTGGGTCCGCGAGACGCTGGGCAAGCAGCAGGCGGTCACCGACCAGCGGATCGCGGGGATTGAGAACACGGTGCGCGAGGAGAAGATCCGCGTCGAGGGGATGGGCACGCGCCTGGTCCGGGTCGAGTCCGGGGTGGAGGACGCGGCCCGGCGGGCCGAGGCCGCATACGGCCGGGCCGATGCCGCGTTCCAGCGGGCCGACGAGGTGGACCAGCGCCTGACTCGCCTCTGGTCCAAGCGCCACGCCCGCCAGCAGGTGGACAGTCTCGACGTGACCTTCGGGTTCGACCGGTGGGAGCTGAGCGACGGCGCCCAGACGGCGCTCCTGGGCATCGTCCGCGAGCTCCAGGCCAATCCGGCGCTGACCGTCGACCTGGCCGGCTACGCCGACCCCAAGGGACCCCGCCCCTACAACATCACGCTCAGTCAGCGACGGGTGGAGGCGGTGCGGCGGTTCCTGGTTTCCCAGGGCGTCGAGCTGCCCCGGATCAACTCCATCGGCCTGGGGGTGCTGGAGGACCGCTCCATTCCCGACGCGAAGAAGCGCCGGGTGACCGTCCGGCTCATGGTGCCGGCGGAGTAGCAGGCCCTCTCGCCCCGTCCGCCCCGCCGCCCGGGCCATTGGGGCGGCCATGACGTCGTCCGGCCGGACGCGCGTACGGTACCCTTGACCGGGAGCCGGCGCGTGAGCCGGCCGGAGGCGTTTCATGAGCGACGTGGTGGACGTGAACCGGCATCGGGGTGCCTTCTTCAAGGTGCTGCAGGAGACGGAGCGCAGCCAGACGGCCGTGATGGCGATCGCGCCCGGACAGGACGCAGGCCCGGAGGAGACACACGAAGGGGACCAGATCGTCTACGTCGTGGACGGTCAGGCGCGCATCCGGATCGACGACCGCGAGCACCACGCTGGGCCGGGCGCGCTGGTGATGATCCCGGCCCGTACCCGGCACCACGTCCGGAACGCCGGGTCGACGCCGCTCTTCTTCGTCACCGTCTACGCCCCGCCGGCGTATTGACTTACATGGGGGCTCCGGGCGCCCCCAAGCCCCCAGGGCGGGGCTCGGGCCGCCCCGGCGCAGCCGTGGCGGCCCTCGGGACGCGCTCAGGGGCTCCGGGCGCCCCGGCCGGGTCAGACGCTGCGGCTGCCGGGCTTGATGGCCTGGCCCCCGGCCCGGCAGAGCGGGCAGGCTTCCGGCGGAAACGTGTCGGCGGTCACTCGGGCCAGCGCCACGTGCCTGACCGGGAAGCGGGCCTGGCCGCCGCTGCGGTCGATCAGCGCGCCGACGCCGACCAGCACGCCGCCCCACGCCTCCACGACCTGGATCACCTCCCGCGTGGAGCCGCCGGTCGTGATCACGTCCTCCACCACCAGGCAGCGCTCGCCGGGCGCCAGACTGAAGCCGCGGCGGAGCGACATGACGCCGCCCTCGCGCTCGGTGAAGAGCGCCCGGGCCCCGAGCGCCCGGGCCACCTCGTGGGCCACGATGATGCCGCCGATGGCCGGCGCCAGCACGGTGGCCACGCGCTCGGACCTGAACGGCGCGGCCAGCGCGGCGCCGAGCGCCGCCGCATACTCCGGGTACTGGAGCACCAGCGCCGACTGCAGGTAGACCTCGGAGTGCAGGCCCGAGCTCAGCCGGAAGTGGCCGCGCATGAGGCCGCCGGTCTTCTCGTAGAGGGCCAGCGTCTCCTGCTCGGTCATCCACCTCTCCCGGATCGGGCGGCCGCCGGCCTCGCGCTCGCCGCCGGCGCTCGATTGACGGGCGGGGACCGTCTCGCCGGCGCCGCGCTCGACGAGGTCATCCGGCGCACTCCCGCAGCAGCGCCTCGGCGGCCGCGCGACGGTCGCCGGCGGCGGTGATCGGCCGGCCGATTACGAGGTAGTCGGCACCGGCCGCCAGCGCGGCCCGGGGCGTCGCCACCCGGGCCTGGTCGTCGCCGAGCGCTCCAATCGCCCGGGACGGACTCTCGGCAGCCGCCTCGGGCGCCGCGCCATCGCGGATGCCGGCCGGCCGGATGCCCGGAGTGACGATCACCCAGCGCGGCCCGAGGTGCACCCGCAGGGCGCGCACCTCGCGGGGCGAGGCCACGCAGCCGTCGAGACCACAGGAGCGTGCGAGCCCGGCCAGGTGCATCACATGGGCCTCGACCGGCAGCGGAACGCCGAGCTCGGCCTGGAGCGCCCGGCGGTCGAGGCTGGTGAGCACCGTCACGCCGAGGACGAGCGGCCGGGGGACGCCGAAGTCGCCGGCGGCCTTCGCGGCTGCTTCGGCCGCCGCCCGCATCATCGCGCTGCCTCCGGCGGCGTGGACATCGAGCATGAAGACGCCGAGCCGGGTGGCCTCGCGCACGGCCGCCGCCACCGTGTTCGGGATGTCGTGGTACTTGAGGTCCAGGAAGACGCGGAAGCCGCGCTTGCGGGCGGCTTCCACGGCCGCCGGGCCGGCGGCCGTGAAGAGCTGGCTGCCGATCTTGCAGCCGCCGACCAGGCCGGCCACCTCGTCGAGCAGGTCCGTCGCCTCGTCGAGCGACGCCACGTCGAGCGCTACCAGTACCCGCTCGGCGGCGCTAGACGCCATCGCCTTTCCGAGCGCCGGTTTCGGCGGCGTGGTACTCCTGCAGGCTCAGCACGGTCTGCTCCTCCTTGAGCCGGGCCTCGATGGCGCCGATGGCGGCCTGAATGCCGTCCACCGTCAGGTAGTAGGGGATCTGCTGGACGATCGCCGTCCGGCGGATGACGGCCGAGTCCTTGCGCGCCCGGCCGTCCTCCGGCGTGTTGAGGACCAGCGAGATCTCGCCGCGCTTCATGAGGTCCACGACGTTGGGACGGTAGCCCTCGGCCACCTTGTGGATCACCTCGACCGGCATGCCGTGACGCTCGAGCACCCGCGCGGTGCCGGCGGTGGCCACCAGCCCGAACCCCATCTCGTGCAGGCGCTTGGCCAGCGTCACCACGGCCCGCTTGTCGCTGTTCTTGACGCTGATGAAGACCTTGCCGGTGGTGGGGAGCGCGGAGCCGGCGGCGATCTGGGCCTTGAGGTAGGCGCGGCGGAAGTCGCGGTCGAGGCCCATGACCTCGCCGGTGGATTTCATTTCGGGGCCGAGGACGGTGTCCACG
>DATLZL010000590.1:0-9055 GCA_035574035.1 Binatia bacterium
CGAGACCCAGTCGAGCAGCGACGGCGGCATCAGCAGCATCTGGTCGCGGTCGAACGGGCGGAAGGTCTTGGCCATGCCGGCATTATCCGCGGGACCGGGCCGACCCCAGCAGGAAACATGATTACCGGGACAGGCTCCTAGCCGACGGCCGCGAAGCGCTCGGACGGCCAGCGGCCGGTCGCCCTCGGGCACGACCGCCCGTGACTCGGCCAGATCCTCGTCGGTGACAGCGACGCGCGGCTCGACCCTGACCGGCCGGGTCCCGACGAGAGCCACCACCTCCAGGTAGCGAAGGATCTCGTTCTGCAGGTATACGTACGACACCCACCGGTCGAGCAGCTCGGCGTCCGGCCCGCGCAGCCGGCCGTCATCCGGGCGCCAAGACGCCGGATGAGGGGTTGGAATATCGCCCTCCACCGTGGAGCTGCAACGCGAGGTCGAAGCTCGGCCGGATCTCGCGCCGCCCGGGTCCTTCACGCACGCCGCGGCTGGGCGGCACCACCACCACCCGGTCGATCGGCCCCGGTCACCGGTTGTAGAACTCGGCGTGGATCTCGCTCCCCAGCAGCACGATCTCCGCTCCCGGGTAGGCGGCGCGCAGTGCGTCGAGGGCCGGCAGCGAGAAGATGAGATCGCCGAGCCGGTTGGCCCGGAGCACGGCGATGCGCGCAACCCCGGCGAGCGGCGCATTGCCGAAGATCCCAGCTGCCGCACTCATGTCGAGCCCATGCCTGGCAGACCCATTGCACGCTGGACGGGCGATGGCCAGCCACAGTTGCCTCGTGCACGGTCACCGGATGCGGGTCGATCCCCATGACACGCTGGACCTGGTGCGTCGCGGCGTGCACGAGCCGCTGGCCACCGTCTACGCGCTCGCCCCCGGCGAACTCGCCGTCGACGTGGGCGCCCATATCGGGTACGTCACGCTGCTAGGCGCCCGACGAGTCGGCCCCGGCGGCCGCGGGTGGCGTTCGAGCCGGAACCCGAGGTATTCGCCGTGCTCGAGGAGAACGTGCGGATCAACGGATATCGCAACGCCGTGCTCGAGAGGGAGGCGATCACCGAGCGCCAGGGCTGCGTGCGGCCACGTGCCTGCTCAATATCGACATCCAGGGCTCGGAGTGCTCAGCTGTGCGCGGCATGGAACGTGTCCTGGCGATCTCGAGCCGGCTCGGCCTTGTCACCGAGTTCTGGCCGCGGGGGCTCCGCCCGTTCGAGGTCGCCCCGCGGACCTACCTGAGCCTGCTGCGTCAGGCCGCCTCGCGGATCTTGCCGATTCCTTCCGCCACGTCGTTCAGAGAGTTGAACCGATCCATCGGGATCTGCTCCAGGGTGTCGAGGACCGGTTCGTCGGCTCCCTGCCGCCGGGCGTGCTCGACGAGCTCACGCTTGCCGGTCGGATAGTCCACACCCTTCAGGAACTTCTGCACCTGGATAGGATTGACCTTAGCCATGCTGCACCTCCCAAGGCTGGCGAGCGGGCGCAATCACCGTGCCAGCGACGGCGGGCGGGCGTCAGGCCGCCGGCTCCCGGGCCGCCGCCCGCTCGGCGTCGTCACGCCACAGGAACCCGAGCAGCACGCCGTCGGACGTGGTGACCAGCGCGCCCTCCGCCCCCCGCGACCGCATCCACTCCGCGGCCTCGCCGGCCCCGTGGTGAGGCCGGAACGTCACCGGCGTCGGGCGCATGACGCTCTCGACCCGCGTGTCCCCCGCACCCTCGAGGGCCTCGCGTTCGAGCAGCCCGAGGACCACGCGGTCGTCGTTCACCACCGCCGCCAGCGACCATCCGGCGGCCCGGGGACGCGTGCGGACCTCGCCCACGCGCTCGTCGAGCCGGCAGGTGGGCACGTCAGTCCGCACGGCATCGACAGCGCGCGGATACTTCGCGGCCCGGCCCTCGCGGGGCCAGCCGGCCGCGAACCAGTCCTGCTTGCCGGGCGTGTAGCGGAAGACCGCGCGAAACCCGAGACTCTCGAGCCGCGCCGCGGCCCGGGCGCTCAGGTCTCACTGGTAGTCGTTGCAGTAGACGATCACGGGCCGGTCGCGGTCGAGCCGCGGCGGAGCCTCGCGCCCGAGACGGCCCAGAGGGATGCTGATCGCGCCCGCGATGTGCTCCTCGTCGAAGGCCTCCGCCGGCAGCACCTCCACCAGCGGCGCCCCATGGCCCTGCAGCGTCCGGACCTGTTCGCGGTCGATGGACCCTGCCATGCCGATCGAGCGTTGCAGGCCCGGTGCCATGGAGCGGGACGGGCCCGATGGTGAGCATCAAACGCGTGTACGAGCCGCCCTCCCGGGCGGACGGCGACCGGATCCTCGTCGACCGCCTGTGGCCGCGCGGCGTGCGGCGATCGGCCGTGACGCGGTGGGAGCGCGACCTCGCTCCCTCGGACGCGCTGCGGCGGTGGTACGGTCACGATCCCGCTCGCTGGCCGGAGTTCCGGCAGCGCTACCGGGCCGAGCTGCGGACCCGGCGCGCGCAACTCGCGGCGCTGGCGGCCCGGGCGGCCCGGGGCCGGGTCACGCTGCTCTACGCCGCCGCCGACACCGCCCGCAACAACGCCGTGGTGCTGAAGGAGGTGGTGGAGAAGCTGGCCGGGCTCACCGCCCGCCGCCGGGTGATCAGGTCGCCGGTCGGAACTTCCAGAAGTAGTTCCCGAGGTCCTCGCCCTCGTGCAGGCGGCGGAAGGTGAGGGCGACCGGCATGTCGATCGACACCGCCGCCGGGTCGCAGTCCGTCAGCTGGGCGTAGAACCGGCCGCCGCCCTCGAGGTCGGCCGCCACCATGACCGTGGGCGGGTCCGGGCTCGGGACCAGGTGGTCCTTGGTGTACGTGTACACCCGCCCCCGGCGGGCCAGCTTGTGGTCGGCGAGGCGGTCGGAGGCGCAGCGCCAGCAGAGGTGCCGGCGCGGGTAGGACACGGCCCCGCAGTCGGCGCAGCGCTGCCCGTACAGGCGCAGGTTCTGGCGCTCCTCGCGGATCATGGCCGGCACGCTGGAGAAAGCCCGGATCACCTCCGTGTCGACGTGCCGGCGGAAGCGCAGGAGCTTGCCGTAGCTGGTCAGCCGCCGGCCGTCGTGCAGCTGAGCGGCCACCGGCCGCGCGGGCCGCCAGGCCGTCAGCGCTTCCGTGGTCTCGAACAGCAGGGCCTCGGCGCCGTTGCCGTATGACACGACCAGCACCTGCTCGCGCGGGCGCGCTTGTTCCAGGGCGGCCGCCAGCCCGAGCAGCGGGGCGGCGGCCCCGGTGTTGCCGGCCCGGGCGATCACCGTCTCGCTGGCGACCGATCCCTCGGCGAAGCCCAGCTGGCGCACCAGGGCCGCGTGCATTCGGGGATCGGGCACGGCGAGAACCACCCGGGCGAGGTCCGTCTTCTTCCGGCCGGTCCTCTCCAGCAGGCCCTCGATCGCCTCCGGGACGTGACGGTCCAAACCCTGAGCCTTGACGAACGGGGCATCGCCGAGCGTCTGCACATAGCGCCCGCCGTCGTTGCGCCAGAAATCCGTGAACTCGTGACTGACGGTGTAGGCGCCCGAGAACACGGCCACGACGTCCCCGGTGCCGACCAGGGCCGCACCGGCCCCATCGCCGAAGATCGCCTCCAGCTCGCTTCCCGGCGCGGCGGGCCGCATGTCGCCGGCCGCCACCAGCGCCGCACAGGCCGAGCCGGCCGTCACGGCGTCGACGGCCAGGCGGAGGGCGGTGGTGCCGGCCCGGAGCGAGCCGCCGATGTCGGCCGTCACGACCGCCGCCGGCAGGTCAACCACGGCGGCGAGCAGCGTGGCGTTCGACTTCTCCACGTACGGAGCCGACGTGGAGGCGAAGAAGCACGCACCGACGCCGGCCACCTCCCGGCCGGCGACGGCTTCCAGCGCCGCCTCGCAGGCCATGGTCAAGGCGTCTTCGTCGTAGTTGGCGACGGCCCGCTCGCCGCCGGCGCCCGCGCCCCACACCTGGCCCAGGAGCTCGCCCGACAGGCGGTAGCGCGGCACGTAACCGGCCACGCTCAGCAAGCCGACTCGCTCAGGCATCGCTCAGGGGCCCCAGGAAGTAGCGACGCGGGTCGAAGAGCCGGACCAGGCGCAGGGCCTCGAGGCCCGGGGCCTCGAGTCGCCGCACGGTGGGCGCCACGCGCAGGTCCCAGCCGCACGCGGCGCGGGCCGCGGCCACCGCCTCGGCCTCCGGCCGGCCGGCCGGCACCGCGGTCAGCACGAGCTCGCCGTGCTCCTCGACCTTCTCGTACAGACCGAAGTCCGAGACCACGGCGGTGACGCGCCGCCCGGGCGCCGTCACGTACGGGACCTTGTCGACGAACCGGGCCGGGCTCTGGGCCAGCGTCACCACCACCTCGCGGGCCGCGGAGGCGACGTCGTTGGCGCCGCCGGAACCGGTGATGTAGAGCCGGCCCGGGATCACCGTCGAGTTGATGTGGCCGTGCTTGTCGATCTGGCCCGCGGCCAGCGCGCCGAGGCAGCGGCTCTCGCCGCCGCCCATGAAGATGCCCATGACGTGCAGGATATCGGTCAGCATCTTCGCCGACGGGAAGTTGCGGAACGAGAACACGAACGGCTCGGCCGGCCGCGGCCGGTAGCCGACCATGCCCGTCTCGGCCATGACCTCGACGTCGTGGCCGGACGCCTTCAGCTCGTAAGCCGCCAGCCAGGCGGCCAGGTTCGAGGCTCCGACGCCGGCCAGGAACGTGCGATAGGCGCCGGCTCGGGCCCGGGCGGCGAGCACGCGCGCGGCCGTCACCACCATGCGCTCGGTGGGGGTCACCCGCTCGTCGGGGCCGAGACCGTCGGCCAGCATCTCGAGCTCGCTCACCCAGGCGTCGGAGTGGGCCCGGCCCTTGACTTCCATGATCCGCCGGTACCCGAGACGTGCCAGGTAGGCCCCCTGGTCGGGAACCGAGCGCACCCACTCCGCGATCCACGCCTCGGCCGTCTCCGGCTTCCGGAAGGCCTGCCGCAGCTCGAGGATGAAGTCCAGATCCTCGGCGTAGCCCTCGAGCTCGGGGATCCCCTGCCCGTACATCGCGCCGGGGTGGGCGCCGAGCGGGGCCTCCACCACCGCCGCCACGTAGGGCGACGGCAGGCGGACCAGCGCCGCGTGGCGCCGGATCACCTCGGTGGGGACGATCTTCTCGACCGAGACGACGGCACCGCCGCGGGCGGCCATGGCGGCGTAGAAGTTCTCGTTGAGCGGCGCGGCGGCCAGCACGTTGCCGGCCCGGTCGGCCGCCCAGGCGTGGAACAGCGCGAGGTCGGGCTTGAGGGCCCGGACCAGCGCCACCCGCTCGCCGCCTCCGAACGGGTCGTCGGCGGCCACCAAGTCGCCGTCGCGGGCGTTGTCCTCCTCCATCGAGGAGCCGAGCAGCGAGCGCGTCGGCAGGAATGGAAGTCCCATGGCGCCGGCCAGCAGCCGGAGCGGCAGCGTGAGCATCGACCAGTTCTGCACGGTCAGCCGGCCTTCGAGCACGGCGCGGCCGATCAGCGGCTGCGGGGCGGGATACGGATATCCCTCGCCGATGAAGGTCGTGATCAGGCGCCGGACGAGGCCGCCGACCACGAGTGCCGTGGCCGGCGACCCGAAGCCGGTGGCGGCGACCGTCCAGCCGGGCTGCCGGCCCCACCACTGGCGGACCAGCTCGCGCACGAGCGCGCTCGGGCGGCCGTGGGCGGCGCCGAGCCAGATCGTCTGGCCCGGCCGCACGTGGCGGCGCACGGCCTCCTCCAGCGTGGCGGTCTTGTCCGGGCCCTCGACGGGCGGGATCGACAGCCGGCGCGCGATGAGCTCGGCGTACTCGGGCCGCATCACGCGAAGATCCGCGCCTTGCGGCGCCGCGGCACCCATGCGGCCAGGAAGCGGGCGGTGCCGGCGAGCCGGTCCAGCACCCCCGCGCTGCCCGGCCAGTACCGGAGCACGAGCCGGCGGTCGACGAAGCTCAGCGGGCCGTCGAGCAGGGCCGCGGCCAGCAGCACGTCGTCGAGGTAGCCGAGGGCGGGGACGACGTCCGGCACGAGGTCGTCGGGGAGGGCGCGCACGAGCGCTCTCACTCGAGGCTCTCGGCGACGAGCTCGCTGATGTCCTTGACCTGCAGCCGCTCCTCCGCCCCCGCCACCTTGCGTCCGAGGTCCACCATGGCCAGGCAGAACGGACACGCGGTGCCTACCACGTCGGCGCGGGTGCCGAGCAACTCCTCGACCCGGATCACGTTCACGCGCTTCTCGGCCGGGACCTCCATCCACATGTGGCCGCCGCCCCCGCCGCAGCAGAGCCCGCGCTCCCGGGCCCGGGGCGGATCGACCACCGAGAGCCCCGGCACCGCCCGGGCCACCGCCCGCGGCGCCTCGAACAGGCCGTTGTAGCGGCCGAGGTAACAGGAGTCGTGGAAGACCAGCCGGGCCGGCAGCGGCTTGCGGGGCCGCAGGCGCCCGCCCTCCAGCAACTCGCGGATCAGGGTCGAGTGGTGCACGACCTCGAAGGCGCCGCCGAACTGGGGAAACTCGTTCTTGATCGTGTTGAAGCAGTGGGGGCAGTGGGCCAGGACCTTGCGGAACCGGTACTGCTTGACGGCGGCGACGTTTTCCTGCTGCACGGTCTGGTAGAGATACTCCTCGCCCAGCCGGCGGGCCACCTCGGCGTGGCACCGCTCCTCGGCCATGACGCCGAACGAGACGCCGGCCGTCTTCAGGATCTTGACCATCGCCCGGGCGATCGCCTGGTTGCGCTTGTCGTAGGCGGCCGAGCAGCCGACCCAGTAGAGGTACTCGACCTCGCGCCCCTCCTCCATCAGCGGGACATCGAGACCCTCGGCCCAGGCCAGGCGGTCGCCGGCCGGCAGGCCCCACGGGTTGCCGGCCCGCTGGATGTTCTGGAGCGACTGCGGGGCCGTGGACGGCAACGCCCCCTCGCTGAGCGCCAGGTAGCGGCGGAGATCGATGATGGTGTCGACGATGTCGATGAAGGCCGGGCACTCCTCGACGCAGGCCATGCAGGTCGTACACGCCCAGAGCTCGTCGGCGGCGATCAGCGAGCCGTGGATGGGGCCCGGCAGCTGCCCGTGCAGGTGCCGCTTGAGCTTGACGATGACGCGCTTGGGTGAGAGCGCGCTGCCGGCCAGGTAGGCCGGACACACCGCCTGGCACCGGCCGCACTCCAGGCAGGCGTCGAAATCCAGGCGCCGCTTCCAGGAGAACTCCTCGATCCTCGACACGCCGAGCGACTCGGCCTGCTCGATGTCGGCGATGGCCGGGATCTCGCCGCGGGGCCGCAGCTTCGCGAAGAAGATGTTCAGCGGCGTGGTGATGAGGTGCATGAAGTAGGAGTACGGGACCAGCGCGATGAACCCGAGCGAGATGGCGGCGTGGAAGAGCCACACGCCCAGGTGGGTGGCCCGCAGCGCGTCCTCGGACAGGCCGGCGCCCAGCATGGCCTGGGCCAGCGCCCAGCCAACCGGCGACCACGGTGCCCACTCCGGGCGGACGGCGGCCAGTCGCGCCGCCTCCATGATGAACCCGGTGACGTTGATCACGAACAGCAGGGCCAGCACGCCGGCGAAGTGGGCGGTGGGGTCGAGCCGCTGCGGGCGCACCACGAACCGGCGCCACACCGCCATGCCGAGCCCGATCACGAAGAAGAGCCCGAAGAGATCGAGGACGGCCTCGTAGACGAGGTAGAAGGTGCCCTTGAGGAGCTTCAGGCCGAAGAGCGGCAGGGTGATGTCGTAGTCGATCGTCGCCAGCACGGTGCCCATGAACAGGGCCAGGAAGCCCCAGAACATGGTGGCGTGCATGATGCCCGGATACGCCTGGGAGAGGACACGAACCTGACCGAGCGCGTGCAGGGCGACCAGCCTGACCCGCTCCGGCAGGTGGTCGAAGCGGTCCTCCGGTCCCCCGCCGCGCCAGAGCCGGACGCGCTGGGCCACCCCGTAGGCGAAGACGGCGACGGCCACGACCCCGCCGACGTACAGCGCGATCTGCGCCCACAGCGGCACGTTCCAGAACGTGTCGCGGAAGGGCACCGACCCGGTCATGAGCGCCCCAACGATACCATGCCCAGCACCGACTCCGCGGCCGTGTACGGGTCGAGCGCGCCGTCGGCGACGGCGTCGAAGGTCGCCGCCAGCTCACCGCCGGCCAGGCTGGCCTCGACGCGTGCGCTGAAGGCTTCCAGCAGCAGCGCCTTGAGCTCGTCGCGCCGGCGAGCCCGCCGCCGCTCGGCCAGCGCACCGGCCTCGACCAGCGTCGCGCGGTGACGCTCGACCGTCTCCAGCAGCTCGGCCACCCCGGTGTCGGTGTGGGCCTGGGTGGCGAGCACCGGCACCTCCCAGTCCACGCGCCGCGGCGGACGGGCCGAGGTGTAGGCCAGGTGGGCGGCGAACTTCAGCTCGGCCATCAGCGCCGCGGCCCCGGCCCGGTCGGCCTTGTTGACCACGAACACGTCGGCCGCCTCCAGGAGCCCCGCCTTCATCGCCTGCACGGCGTCGCCCGACTCGGGCACCAGCACGACGACCGTCGTGTCGGCGAGCTTCATGACGTCGAGCTCGGTCTGCCCGACGCCGACCGTCTCCACCAGCACCCACTGGAAGCCCGCCGCGAGCAGGAGCTTGATGACGTTGCCGGTCGTCCGGGCGAGGCCGCCGAACGCGCCGCGGGTGGCCATCGACCGGATGAAGACGCCCGGGTCGAGCGCGTGGGCCTGCATGCGGATCCGGTCCCCCAGGACGGCGCCGCCGGTGAAGGGGCTCGAGGGGTCGACGGCCACCACACCCACCGTCTGGCCGCGGGCGCGCAGCCGGGCCGTCAGCCGGTCGACCAGGGTCGACTTGCCGGCGCCCGGCGGCCCGGTGATGCCGACCACGTAGCCCCCGTCGCCCACACCGTGGATCGCCTTCATGACGGCCGGGACCGCCGCCGTCCGGTTCTCGACGTGGGTGATCAGTCGGGCCAGCGCCAGGCGGTCGCCGGCCCGCATGCGCTCCACGAGAGTCGAGGGGTCGGACCGGGTGGTCATCCAGTGGGCGCGCTCAGGCGGCCGCCGATTATACCC
>DATLZL010000591.1:0-5609 GCA_035574035.1 Binatia bacterium
CGTCCACGTCGTGCTCCAGCATCGTCGGGCCCGACTGGCCCATGCCGTTGACGTCCACGATCGCGACGAGGTTCCCCACCCGCTCGTGGGCGGCGACCTGGACGGCTTCCCAGACCGAGCCCTCCGCCATCTCGCCGTCGCCCAGCAGGACGAAGACGCGGGCGTCGCTTCCCGCGCGCCGGGCCCCGAGCGCCAGTCCCAGTCCGGCGCCGAGCCCCTGCCCGAGCGAACCGGTCGCCACGTCCACGAACGGCAGCCGCGGCGTGGGATGGCCTTCGAGGTCGCTGTCTACCCGGCGCAGCGTGAGCAGCTCCTCGCGCTTGAGCAGGCCCACCTCCGCCCACACCGCGTAGAGGAGCGGGGCCGCATGGCCCTTGCTCAGCACGAAGCGGTCGCCGGCCAGGGCGCGGGGGTCGCCGGGGTCGAAGCGCATCACGCCGAAGAAGAGCGCCGCCACGAGGTCGGCGGCCGAAGCCGCACTCGAGGGGTGGCCGCTGCCCGCGGCCGTGGTGGCGCGGACGCTGTCCACCCGCAACCGGGTGGCGACGTCTTCCAGGGCTCTCAGAATCGTCTGGCTCGTCATGGGATCCCTCGGTGTGCAAACGGGGTGCCCCACGGTCGTCGCGGGCTCATGGGCCGGCACCCAGACGGGCCAGCCGGACCCTCACCTCCTCGGCCCTGGGGCTTTGAGGAACTTCCTTCAACAATCGGCGATAAGTCTCGACGGCAGCGTCCTTCTTGCCGGCCAGCTCCTGGGTACGAGCCAGGTCCAGCAGAAGGTCTCCATACTGGAAATCGCCCGGGCCGACCCCTTGCAGGGCGGCCTGGAAGGCGGCCGCCGCCCGCTCGTAGTTGCGCTCCGCCTCCCAGCTGTAGGCGATCGCTGCGCGGGCCAGGGTCCTCACCGTCGGCGACGACGTCCGAGCCGCCGCCACCTCCCAGGCCGCCCGGGCGCGCGCCCAGTCGCGCTCGGCGTACCGGAGGTTGCCGAGCTCGTAAGCCGCCAGTGGCGCCAGGCTTGACGACGGATAGCGGGCCAGGGTCGCCTCGAGCTCACGCACGGCGGCGGCCCGGGCTTCGGGGGCTGGTGCGCCGTCGGCGGGAAGATTCTTCATCGCCGCCAGGTACGCGGCGACAGCCTCGCGCTCCTGGGCATCGAGCCACCACCACAGCCCGAACCCGGCCAGGGCGGCGGCCAAAGCGGCGCCGACCAGAACGACGATCAACCGGGTCGAGAGCCGGCGGAGGGGAACGCCGCGCATCGAGGTCAGCGCACGCGCAGCCCGCGCCGGTACTGCCGGCCGCAGGAGCCGCAGCGCTTCCAGCCCTGAACCGCCCGGCGCACGAGGCGGCCGCAGTGTGGGCACCGCTGGTAGGAGCGCCAGCCGACGAGAAGGCCGACGCCCACGACGACGGCGAGCCCCAGCAGTTCCACGAGCCCCCATGCTAGCAAACGTTTCCCGACCGCGGCGGGAACGAAATTCCCCACCGGCTCCCCGGCCGACCGCGAAACCGCCAGCACGCCGTGCGCGGGCTGACGGCACGCCGATTGCTCCTTCGTTTGCGCCCGCGAGGAGGAGGCAAGCCGATGGAAGACGGTCGGGGGGCGGAGCGACTGACGGTCGAGGTGCGCCTGCTACCGGATCCCTGCCTCTGGTACTGGGAGATCCGCGATACGGACCGCGGTGAAGTCGTCGCTTCCAGCTGGGCCGGCGAGTGGACGGCGTACGCGTCGCCGGAGGAGGCCTACCGGGCAGGACGCCGCCGCCTCGGGCGCCTTGCCGCCTGAACAGGGAGCGCCGCCGTCAGTCGCGCAGCTCCACGATCACGTCGTCGCCCTCGATGCTCACCGGAAAGCACGCGACCCGCAGGGCGGGGTTGTTGACGTGGCAGCCGGTCGTCACGTCCCAGCGCCAGGCGTGCCAGGGACAGGTGACGACCCGGCCGTCGACCTCGCCCTCCCCGAGCGGCCCGCCGCGGTGGGGGCAGGCGTTGTCGATGGCGTAGAAGACGCCGTCGACGTTGAAGAGCGCGAGCGAGTGCCCACCCACCTCCACCACCTTGCCGGTTCCCGCCGGCACCTCGCTGGCGCGCGCGACCCGCACCCGAGCCACGGCGCGATTATCGCCGAGTCGGGCCCCCTGACGGCCCCGTATAATCGGGCCGGGAGGCGGGCCCATGATCTTCCTGACGCTGCACAACGAGGAGTCGGGGTGTCTCTCCTACCTGATCGGATGCGGCCACTCGGGACAGGCGCTCGTCGTCGACCCCGGCCGTGACCGGGTGGACGAGTACGTCCGCCTGGCGCGGCGCCGGGGGCTGCGCATCACCCACATCGTCGAGACCCACACCCACGCCGATCACATCTCCGGGAACCGGGACCTGGCCGCGCTCACCCGGGCGCCGATCTTCCTGCACCGGGCCAGCCCGGCGGTGTTCGAGCACGAGCGGCTGGCTGACGGCGACACGCTCGAGCTGGGGCGGATCCAGGTGCGCGTGCTCCACACCCCGGGCCACACGCCGGACAGCCTCTGCCTGCTGGTCACCGACCTCACGCGCTCGCCGGAGCCCTGGTTCGTGCTGACCGGCGACACGCTCTTCATCGGGGACGTCGGCCGGCCGGACCTCGGCGGCGCCCAGGCCGCGGCCGACCTCTACGAGAGCCTGCGCGGGACGCTCCTGGCCCTGGACGACACGGTCGAGGTCTACCCCGGCCACGGCGCCGGCTCGCTCTGCGGCCGGGCCATGTCGGCCAAGACGGCCTCCACCATCGGCTTCGAGCGCCGCTTCAATCCGGCGCTGCGCGCCCGGCGCCGCGAGGAGTTCGTCGAGTGGCTCATGGCCGGCCTGCCTCCCAAGCCGCCTTCGTTCCAGACGATCGTCGGCAAGAACCTGGGGACGCTGCCCCTCGAGCTGGCCAAGCCGCGCCCCTACGGCGCCCGCGAGGCCTGGGCGGCCTGCGGCCAGGGGGCCTGCGTGGTGGACCTCCGCGATCCCGCCGCCTACGGCGAGGGCCACGTGCCGGGGGCGCTCAACGTCTGGATCGACAGTCCCCAGTTCGCCGACCGGGTGGCGTGGTTCGCTCCCGCCGGCGCTCCCCTGATCCTGCTGCCGGGAAGCCCCTCGGATGTCGATCGCGCGCTGCGCGGCCTGGCGCGGGTGGGAGTCGACCAGGTGGTCGGCGTCCTCGAGCGCGGCATGATCGAGTGGCGCAGCGAGGGCCTGCCGGTGGAGCGGGTGCCGCAGATCACCGTCTACGACCTGGCCGAGTGGCGTGACGAGGGCCGCGACGTCGTCGTGGTGGACGTGCGCGAGCCGGCGGAATGGCAGGAGGGACACATCGACGGTGCACTGCACCTGCCGATGCTGGAGGCGCTCGCCCGGCGGCACGAGCTGCCGGCGGACCGGCCCAAGGCGGTGCTGTGTGCCGGGGGGCTGCGTTCGAGCACCGTGATCAGCGCGCTCATGCGTCACGGGCTCGGGAACTTCCTCAACGTGAGCGGCGGCATGGCCGCCTGGCTCAAGGCCGGCCACCCAATCACGCGCTGACCGGTCGCCCGGCCCCCGCGCCGGCCCGGCACGGGCGCCCGGTCGCGGCTGGACCGGGCGCCCGCCGGCCGGGACTCTCAGCGCCCGTGCAGCGCCTCGTGGACCCGGCCGACCATCTTGGGACCGGGATCGACCAGGGTCTTGTCCCCCTCGTCCCGCCACTTGGACGGGCACACCTCGTTCTGCTTCTTGCTCATGTAGAGGTTGGCCTTGAACTTCCGCATCAGCTCGTCGACGTTCCGGCCGAGGTTGTAGTAGTTGGTCTCGGCGTTCAGCAGCACGCCGTCGGGGTTGATCATGAACGTGCCGCGCAGCGCGAGACCCGTGTTCTCGTCGTAGACCCCGAACATCCGGGCCACCTTGCCGGTGGGGTCGGCGGCCATCGGGTACTTCACGTTGGCCAGCTCCTTCTCGTTCTGCTGCCAGGCCAGGTGGACGAACTTCGTGTCGGTGCTGACCGTCACGATGTCGGCCCCCATCCGCTGGAAGCGCTCATGCTGCTCTGCCAGAGCAGCGAACTCGGTCGCTCAGACGAAGGTGAAGTCGGCCGGGTAGAAGAACAGGATGGTCCACCGCTTGCGGGCGAGCTGGTCGGCCAGACGGAACTTGCCGAACTCGCCCTTGGCCGGCTCGTAGGTCTCCAGCTCGAAATCGGGCACCTTCTGGCCCAACCGGACGACGGCGCTCGTGTCTGTCATGTCGCTCTCCTCTCTCGGCGCGCCGGCGGCGCGCACTGTGGGCAATAGCCCTTGAAGGTGGTTTCGCGGATGATCACGCGGTGCCCGAAGCGCTGCGACGGCGGCAGCGACAGGCGCCCCCGGGGATACACGTCCCGCAGCGCCCCGCAGCCCAGGCACACCAGGTGGTCGTGCGGGCGGCCCACGTTCGGATCGTACCGGACGCGCCCGCCGCCGGTCTCCACCGCCCGGACCTCGCCCAGCGCCACCAGCTCGTTCAGGGCGTTGTACACGGTGGCCAGGCTGATTTCGGGCAGCCGCCGGCGGGCCCGCCGGAGGACCTCGTCCGGGGTGAGGTGGACGTGCTCGCCGTCCAGCACCTCAGCCACCACCCGGCGCTGCGGGGTGAGCCGCCAGGCGCGGCGGTGCCGGAGTCGCTCGATGAGGGACGGTCCGCGGTTCACGTTCCCGAGTATAGCGCGGCGGGCAAGCCCAGATTAGAACCGTTCTAGACTTGGGCCTCTTCCAGCCGTGAGCCCCCGCCGCCGGCCCGGCTGGCCGCCGCCGGCCGCCGGCGGTAGGCTGGGTCCGAGGCCGTGGCCGGTCCGGCTGGCGGGGTTTCTGCCGCTTCCCCCGCCTTCGCCGTCGCCCGAAGCGGAGCGGCGTCAGGGCGCGGACGGGCCGGCCGCCTCACTCGCGGGACAGCACGCGGACGTCGCGCTCTCCGGCGATGCGCCAGCCCTCGTGGCTCCACACCCAGGTGAGCTCCTGGACCACCTCGCCCCGCCGCCGGACCCGGGGCCCGGTGATCGCGTACCGCTTGCGGTAGCGGACCACGGCCCGTTCCCCGCCCGGCTCGACGTCGATGTCGGGGCGGCCGGCCTCGATCTGGATCGCCTCCGCGTCGTCGTAGAGACGCGCCTTGTCGGCGCGCACGCGGGCCGCCGGGACGTCGCGGTCCAGGTGGTAGACGCGCAGCCGGGGTGCGTAGAAGGCCATCTGGGCGGACACGTCCCCGCGGCGGGTGGCTGCCAGCCAGGCCTCGAACGCGTCGGCCAGGGCGCTGCGCCGCTCGGCCTCGGCTGGCGACTCGGTTACCGCCGCCGCCGGCTCCGCGGCCCGTCCTTCCCCGGCTGCTCCCCGGGCCGGGAGCGGCGGGGTCACCAGGCCCGTGTCCAGCGCCATCAGGAGCAGCGTCGTCGTCAGCGCACCGGTAGCGGCGCCGACGAAGACGCCGAGCAGGAAGCCGCGCGGGTGCGGTCGGCGGCTCGGGCCGTGCCGCCGCGCCCGGACCGGCTCCTCAGGCGCCGCCGGGGTCCGCGCGGGCTCGGCGACGTCCCGCAGCGATCGCCGCCGATGGTCGGAGCGCTCCCGGTCCGGTGA
>DATLZL010000592.1:0-8466 GCA_035574035.1 Binatia bacterium
CCACCGGACCCCACCCGATCACCCCGACCGCCACCTGCTCGAACCAAGCGCGCGTGCCTTCGGACCCGGCCGCCGGCCCGGTCGCGGCCGCGCTCGAGCGCTCCGACTTCGCCTCCGTCGGTCGCGGCGAACGCGGGCTCGGCCCGCGCCCGGGTTGGGCGGAGGCTTTGGACGAGGCGGCCGACCGTGCGGCGCTTCCGGGCGCCGGCTTCGCCGCCATCGCGGGGCGGCGGCACCGGGAGGGGGACGCCGCCCCGCTCCGAGTCCGATCAGCGTCCGAAGTAGGCTTCAATGACGCGCTCGTCGGCCTGGATGACGCCGGGCGGCCCCTCGGCGATCTTCTCGCCGTGGTCGAGGACGAAGACCACCTCGCAGAGCCCCATGACCACCTTCATGTCGTGCTCGACCAGCAGGATCGTCTTGCCCTGCTCCCGCAGCCGGCGGACGGCGTCGAGCAGCTCGTTGAGGAGCGTGCGGTTGACGCCGGCCGCCGGCTCGTCGAGCAGGATCAGCGAGGGATCGCGCATCAGGACCCGGACGAACTCGACCAGCTTCTGCTGGCCGTAGGAGAGGTTGCCGGCGTACTCGTCCCGGAGCGCCTCCAGGCGGACGAACCGGAGCAGCTCGAGGGCCCGCCGCTCGGCCTCCGCCCGGTCGCCGCGGGTCACGACCAGCAGGTTCTCCAGCGCGGTCAGCTCGGGGAAGACGCGCGTGACCTGGAACGTGCGGCCCACGCCCTTCTGGGCGATCTGCCAGGGCCGCAGGCCGTCGATGCGCTGCCCGTGGAGCAGGATGCGGCCGGCGTCGCGGCGCTCCACGCCCGTGACGCAGTTGAACAGCGTCGTCTTGCCCGAGCCGTTGGGGCCGATCAGCCCGTAGATCCGGCCGGCCTCGAGCGTGAGGCTGACGCCGTTGACGGCGGTGACGCCGCCGAAGGACTTGCGGACCTCGTGGAGCTCGAGCGCGGGCGGGGCCATCAGATCGTCCGCGGCAGCCGGTACCGCGTCTGGAGCAGGCCCAGGACGCCGCGGGGCATCACGAGCACTACGGCCACGATGATGGCCCCGAAGAGCATGGGGTGCACGTACGGGTAGCGGGCCCAGACCATCTCCTGGGCGACGAAGAGGACCACCGCGCCCAGCACCGGGCCCCACACGGTGCCCTTGCCGCCGAAGAGGACCATCACGATCATCGTGACCGTCGTCGCCAGCGGGAACACGCTGATGGGCTCGATGTAGCCCTGGTCGCGGGCGGTGAGGGCGCCGGCGACGCCCGGCCCGACGGCCGAGAGCAGGAACGCGTAGAGCTTGTGGCGGAAGGTGTCGATCCCCATCGCCTCGGCCGCCACCTCGTCCTCCCGGATGGTCATGAGCCGCAGCCCGAACCGCGAGGTGACGATCAGGTAGGTCACGGCGACCACCAGCGCCGCCAGCAGCCCCATCGCGTAGTAGATGGGCCGGGTCGCATCGAGCGTCGGCAGCGACAGTCCGCTGCCGCCCCCGGTCAGCCCCTCGAAGTAGGAGACCAGGGCGCGCAGCACCTCGTTGAGCCCCAGCATGGCGATGGCGAAGTACGGGCCCTTGAGGCGCAGGCAAGGCCAGCCGATGAGCAGCGCCAGGGCGGCCCCGGCCAGCCCCCCGGCCGGAGCGGCCAGCGGCCATGGCCAGTCGTGCTGCGTGATCAGGATGGCCCCGGTGTAGGCGCCGATGCCGAAGAAGGCGACGTGGCCGAAGGAGACGTAGCCGGTGAGCCCGGAGATCAGGTTCCAGGACCCGGCCAGCGCGATCCAGGCGAAGACCTGCAGGGTCGAGCGCACGCCGTAGCCGCTGCCTACGAGCGGGTAGAGGGCCAGGGCCGCCACCAGGACGGCCAGGCCGGCCGCCACCCCGACCCGCAGCGAGAGCGGGTGCCGCACGGCCACCGCCGGGCTCACACCTGCCGGCCGCCGAGCAGCCCGGTGGGCCGCACCAGGAGCACCAGGACCAGCAGCACGTAGGCCACCACCTCGGACAGCTGGGTGGTGAGGAAGAGCGAGGCCAGCTGCTCGACCAGCCCCAGCAGCAGGCCGCCCAGCAGGGCGCCCGGGTAGTTGCCGGCCCCGCCCAGCACGATGACCAGGAAGGACTTGAACGTCCACACCTGGCCCATCTCGGGCTGGATGGCCACGATGACGGCCAGCAGCGAGCCGCCGGCGGCGGCCAGGGCCGAGGCCAGGCCGAACGTGATCAGGTGGACGCGCTGGACGTCAATGCCGCACACCATCGCCACCTCCCGGCTCTGCGAGGTGGCGCGGATGGCCTTGCCGAGCCGCGTCTTCTGGAGGAACAGGAAGGCCAGCGCGGTGACGGCGGCGGCGAAGCCGAAGGCGATGACCCGCGACTTGGAGAACGCCAGCGGCCCCACCACCCAGGCGCCGGTGATGTACTCGACCGCCCGGAGGTCGGAGGTGAAGAGCAGCTGGGCGAGGTTGACCAGGGCGATGGAGATGCCGAAGGTGAGCAGCAGCGAGGAGAGCTCGGGGGCGTCCACCACCCGGAACACGAGCGTCCGCTGCAGGAGCGCGCCCACCAGGAACATGAGGGTCATCGACACCGGCAGGGTGAGGAACGGGTTCAGCCCGAGCCCGGTGGTCAGGAAGTACGTGGTGTAGGCCCCCAGCATGAGCAGGGGGCCGTGCGCGATGTTGATCACGCGCATCACGCCGAAGATGAGAGCCAGGCCCAGGGCCACCAGCGCGTAGAGGCTGCCGGCCAGGATCCCCGACACGACGACCTGGCCCAGCATCACCGGCGTGATCGCGACGCTCATCGCCCTCCGCGCGTGGGAACGGACGGGTTCCAGCGCGGGCTCGGCCCGCGCCACCCCGGGGGGAGACCGGAGGGGGGCTCGGCCCCCCTCCGGGGATCTAGCGCTGGTTCCAGGGCGGCGTCGGGAAGATCGCCTTGCCCGCGGCCAGCTCCTCCGGCCAGACGATGACCTTCTTCTCCTTCTGCCACTGGAAGGTCACCATCTTGTGGGCGACCTGGAAGCCGTCCTGGTCGACCTTGTAGTCGCCGAAGATCGTGCGCATCTCGAGCTTGAGCAGCTGATCGCGCACCTTGTCGGCGTCCAGCGTGCCGGCCCGCTTGACCGCCTCGGCGTAGATCAGGCAGCCGGCGTAGCCGGCGGCGGAGTGATACGACGGCTCGCGCCCGAACTCCTTCTTGTACGTCTCGAACCACTCCTGGTTGCCGGGGAACGGCAGCGTGGGCTCCCACTGGGTGGCGCCGTAGACGTACTCGGCGTTCTGCTTCAGCGTCTCGTAGAACTCCGGCAGGTCGCCGCCGACGGTGACCCCGTACATCTTGGGGTTGACGTTGAGCTCGCGCATCTGGCGGGTGAGCGCCACCGCGTCATCGAAGTAGGTGGCGGCGGCCAGCACGTCGGGGTTGGCGGCGCGGACCTTGGTCAGCAGCGCCGAGAAGTCGGTGTTGCCCTTCGGGTAGGCCTCCTTGAAGACCACCTGCATGCCCTTCTTCTTGGCCAGCTCCTCGGCCCCCGAGGCCGCCGCCTTGGAGAACAGCGTGTCCTCGTTGACGATGGCGACCGTCTTGAGCCCCCGCTTGGCGGCCATGTCGACGAGGCCTTCCAGGTAGACCTCGGCCGGCGAGATGACCATGAAGATGTACTTGCGGCCCTTCTTGAAGATCGAGGTGGTCGCGGCCAGCGGGGCGACCAGGACCTTCCGGTACTTCTCGGTGACGTTGGCGACCGCCTCGGTCACCGGCGACGAGTACGGCCCCATCACCGCGTCGACCTTGTCCTCGGTGATGAGCTTCTCGTAGAGCCGCACCGCCGTGGCCGGGGTGGACTGGTCGTCGTACACGACGAACTCGACCTTGCGACCGAGCAGGCCGCCGCGGGCGTTCAGGTCCTTCTCGCAGAGCTTGTAGCCCTCGTGCTGGTTCTTGCCCAGCTTGGCATAGGTGCCGGTCAGGGACAGCGAGGCGCCGATGCGGATGGGACCCTGCGCGTCCGCCGGCACCGTCGCCGCCATGACGACCGCGACGGCGATGAGCGCACTGAGACCTCTGCGTGTCATGGGGAAGACCCTCCTGCGGGCGCTGAGTGCTCTTGGGATTAGCATCCCGACGCCGGACTGTCAAGGTCGGACCAGTGGGCCAGCGCCGCCCGGGGGTGGTGGGGTAGACTCGGGGCGATGCGTCCCGGCCCGCTCGACGGCCTCTTCGTGCTCGACCTCACCAGCCAGCTCTCCGGCCCCTACTGCGCGATGATCCTGGGCGACCTGGGCGCCGACGTGGTCAAGATCGAGCGGCCGGGGCAAGGCGACGACGCGCGGGCGATGGGCCCGCACGTCCATGGGGAGTCGGCGCCGTTCATGACCTTCAACCGCAACAAGCGCTCCATCACCCTGGACCTCAAGGCCCCGGAGGGGCGCGAGATCGCCCGTCGCCTGGCCGCCCGCGCCGACGTGGTGCTGGAGAACTGGCGGCCGGGGACGGCCGCCCGCCTGGGTCTGGGCTGGGAGGACGTTCACGCGCTGAACCCGCGCGCCGTGTACTGCTCGATCTCGGGGTTCGGCCAGACGGGGCCGTACGCCCCGCGCGGCGGGTTCGACCGCATCGCCCAGGGGATGTCGGGCGTGATGTCCATCAACGGCGAGGAGGACGGGCCCCCGCTGCCCGTGCCGATCCCCATCTCGGACATCGGCACCGGCATGTTCGCGGTGATCGGCATCCTGGCGGCGCTCCGGGCCCGCGAGCGGACCGGTCGCGGCCAGTGGGTGGACGCCTCGCTGCTCGAGACGCCGATCGCCTGGGCGGTGTACGAGGCGGCCTCGTACTTCGCCACCGGCGAGGTCCCGGCCCGCCTGGGACCCGGTCACCGTACCCAGGCGCCGTACCAGGCCTTCCGCACCGCGGACGGGTGGATCAACCTGGGCGGCGGCTCGAACACCTTCTGGCCCGTCATCTGCCGCATCCTCGGCGTGCCCGAGCTCGTGGACGACCCGCGTTTTTCCACCCCGGCGCTGCGGGTGAAGAACCGGCGGGTGCTGCAGACGCTGCTGGAGGCCCGGTTCCGCACCGCGCCGACCGCCGTCTGGCTGGAGCGCCTGGAGGCCGCCGGCGTGCCGGCCGGCCCCATCCTGACCTACGACCAGGTCTTCGCCGACCCTCAGGTGCAGCACCGCGGGATGGTCGTCGAGGTCGAGCACCCGCGGGCGGGAAAGACGCGGGTGCTCGGGATTCCGCTCAAGCTCTCGGACACGCCGGGCGCGGTCCGGCGGCCGGCCCCGACGCTCGGCCAGCACACCGAGGAGGTCCTCCGGGAACTCGGCTACGACGAGCGGGCGATCGCCGACCTGCGCGCCCGGGGCGTGGTGTGACGCTCAGTCGCGGAACTCGAGGTCGAGGATCTCGCGGATGAACCGGTCCACGGAGACCGGGTAGAACCGCGGGTCGGGGGAGACGATCACCCCCGTGTTGATCACCTCCCGCCGGCTCAGCTCGTCCAGCACCCGCTCCAGCTGGGTCTCGCTGTCACGATCGGCCCGGGTGATGGTCAGCTCCTCGCTCTCCATCATCAGGCGCGGCGCGTAGCGGAAGCTGAACATCCGGGCCACCAGGGCGGTGTGCATCAGCTCGCGCTCCCCGAAGAGCTCGCCGTAGGTGGGCCCCTCCCCGAGCGGGTTGATCACCAGCCGAGGCGAGACGCGGATCCGTCCCCGCACTTCCACCGTCCGGCCCGGCCGCTCCGGCTCCGGACCCAGCAGGATGTAGGGCAGCACGTGGTAGCCGGCGATGATGCCCGTGAGCGGCCGGCGCACCACCCGCGTCTCCTCGAAGACATGGCGCACCAGCGCCTCGTCGCTCCACCCCTCCATCAGCCCCAGTGTACGTCAGCGGGGCGCCCGGCGCCGCGGCCGGCTACCAGTGAAACGCCAGCCCGGCGTACCAGTGATGAGAGGTGAGGCCCACTTCACGCCGCTCGTTCGCCGTGACCGGGATGCCCGCCACGGTCCCCGATCCCCGGAACCTCAGGTCGAACTCCGCCGTGTGCGTGAACTTGTACTCGGCGAACAGCGCGATGTTCTGGGTGAGGAAGAACATCAGCCCCGCCAGCGCCTGAACGCCCGGCTTGAGGTCGCAGTCGTCGGCCTCGATCCGTTCATCCAGGGCGATGTCGACCTCGGCGTTCGCGACGAACAGCCCGCCCCCGATACCGAAGTAGGGATGAAGCCGGCCGCGCGGAAAGTCGCTCCCGACGAGGAAAGGAAGCCGCAGCAGGGCATTGAGCGTGACGGCCGTCACCTCGAGCAGCATCCGCTCGATCTCGTCGTCCTCGTCGAACGGGGCCCCGAGCAGCGACCCGCGCCTCCGGACCGTCTGTCGGTCCATCTCGGGACGGTAGTGGTACACGTCCAGCTCCACGCCGAGCTTCCCCTGGAGGATGCCGGGGAAGAAGTACCCCGCCTTGCCTCCGACGATGACCGATGTGTCGGCCTCGACGTCCTCCAGGGTTCCGTCGAAGAATTCGATGCCCTCGATCGTGAGCTTCTCTTCGATGTCCCGGTCGTGGGCGTAGGACGATCCGACGTAGACGCCGGCGAAGGCTTGCGCGAGGGCCGACCGGGGAGCCCCGACGATCAGGCCACCCACCACCACCACCGCCGCCGCCATCACCGCCACCACCCGCCACGCGCGCGTCTTCATAGCCACCTTTCCGCTGCGATGGTGACCCGCGAATGGGCGGCATGACAGCGGGGGGCGGATCCGTCGGTCAACACCCCCGGGCGACCGGGTCAGGGGTCGCTGCAGTCCCGGCAGTAGAAGCAGTGGGGGCAGACGATCTTGCAGTGGCGCTCCTCCATCCGCGCGCCGCACCGGTCGCAGACGTGGACCCACTCGCCGGGCCGGCTCGGGGGCGCGGACAGAGGCGGGGACGGGCCCTCCACGGCCGGCAGCGTGGCACCGCCGCCCCGACCAAGTCAACGTTCGCCGCGAGGTCGGGACCCTCGCCGGGGGGCTCGCCGGCACGCGACCTGCAGGGCGGGTTTCCATGACGATCGCTCCGAATGACAGCCCCGCCGCGGCCTTCTACCGGCGGGCCCTGGGGGCGCTGGCCGAAGCCGGGATCCCGTTCCTGGTCGGCGGCGCCTATGCGCTCGAGCGCTACACGGGCATCGTGCGGGACACCAAGGACCTCGATATCTTCGTCCGGCCCGAGGACTGCGAAGGCGTGCTGCGGGCCTTCGACACGGCCGGATTCGAGACCGAGCTGACCTACCCGCACTGGCTGGGGAAGGCCTTCTCCCGGGGCGACATGGTGGACATCATCTTCTCGTCCGGGAACGGGTGCGCCCGGGTCGACGAGGAGTGGTTCCGTCACGCCGTCGAGGCGGACGTGCTCGGCATGCGTGTCGGGCTCATCCCCGTCGAGGAGATGATCTGGTCCAAGGCGTTCGTCATGGAGCGGGAGCGCTACGACGGCGCCGACATCGCGCACCTGCTGCGGGCCCGGGCGGCCGGCCTGGACTGGCCGCGGCTCGTCCGGCGCTTCGGCCCGCACTGGCGCGTGCTGCTGAGCCACCTGGTGCTCTTCGGCTTCATCTACCCCGGCCACCGCGCGGACGTCCCGGAGCGGGTGATGCAGCGGCTGATCGACCGGCTGGCCCGGGAAAGCCGCTGGCCGGCTCCCGCCGAAGCGGAGCCCCTCTGCCGCGGCACCCTGCTCTCCCGGGCGCAGTACCTGGTGGACGTCGAGCACTGGGGCTACCGCGACGCCCGGCTCGCGGAGGGCACCATGAGCGAGACGGACGTGGCCTGCTGGACGGCGGCGATCGAGGAGCCCAGACCGACCGAGAGCCGATGAGCCGACCGAACCGGAACCCGGGCCGCCAGAGCGCCGTCCGCCTGGCCGCCGTCGGCGACCTGCACTGCCCCCGTACCCCGCCCGACGTCCTCGCCGGCTTGCTGCGCAAGGCCGCCGAGGAAGCCGACCTGGTGCTCCTCTGCGGGGACCTCACGGACCGCGGGCTGGAGGAGGAGGCCCGCACCCTGGCCCGGATCCTGGAATCCACGGTTCGGGTGCCGGTGGTCGCCGTCCTGGGCAACCACGACTTCGATGCGGGGCAGGCCGCGGCCGTGCGGGCCGCGCTCGCGGCCACCGGCGCCCACCTGCTCGACGGCGACCCCCTGGAGATCTCCGGCGTCGGCTTCGCGGGCGTCAAGGGCTTCGGCGGCGGCTTCGGCGACCGGGCGCTGCAGCCCTGGGGCGAGGAGACGATCAAGCGCTTCGTCCACGAGGCCGTGGACGAGGCCCTGAAGCTGGAGTCGGCCCTGGCCAAGCTGCGAACGGCGGTGCGGGTGGCCGTCCTGCACTACGCGCCGATCGAGGGGACGGTCAAGGGCGAGCCGCCCGAGATCTACGCCTTCCTCGGCTCGAGCCGCCTGGAGGAGCCGCTCA
>DATLZL010000593.1:0-4952 GCA_035574035.1 Binatia bacterium
GGTCGCGGGCCAGGTCGCGCAGCGTGCGCAGGACCAGCCGGTCGCCGGCCAGGATTTCGTCGCGCCCGACCAGGAACTGGCGCAGACGCTCCTGCTGGTCCGGCGCCATCGGCCTGAGACCCCACTGCACGTCGGCGGCCAGGGCCCGCAGGCGGGCCAGCTCGGCGCGGCTCCGCTCCACCGCGGCCAGGCTTTCGGCCCGGACCGCGCGTTCGTAGGGTGAGAGGAACGCGGTCTGGACCGCGGGCACCAGGCGCTCCAGCCCGTCGAGCCAGTGGTGGTCGGCCCGCGGGAAGGCCGCCAGGCTCGCTCCGGCCAGGACGGTGAGGATGCCGAGGGCGGCCAGGAACCCGGCGGCGGCGCGCCAGCCTTCGCGGCGGAGGCGGCCGCCCAGGCTTCCGGCGCCTCGGAGCAGCCCGGCCAGCGTGAGGCCGGCTCCGAACGTCGCCACTACGGTGGCCCCGGTGGGCAGGTCCGCCCGGTAGGACGTCACCAGGCCGGCGACGCTCACCGCGGCCCCCACCGCCCAGCCGACCAGCAGGCGGGCGGCGAAGCCGCCGGCGAGCCAGGTGGCCACCACGGCCGGCACGATCAGGTAGGAGAACACCAGCAGCACGCCCGCCATCCGGACCGAGGACGTCACCACGAAGCCGAACGTGAAGTAGAAGAGGAAGTCCCAGACACGCGCCCCCCGCACCTCGCATCCGAGCGAGATGGCCAGGAAGGGGCGCCAGCAGAGCCAGTGCACCAGGCCGATCCCGGCGTAGAGCCCGGCCACCCGCGCCACCTCGTCGGCGGTGACGCTGAGGATGGAGCCCACCAGGAGCTGCTTGATGTACTCGCCGCCCTGCGGCACCCGGTCGAGCACCAGGACGCTCAGCGCGGCGGCGACGGCGTAGACGATGCCGATGATCGCCTCCTGGGGGATCCCGCGCGTGGGCCCGGCCGCCGGCGATTCGCGGGTGAGGGCGAAGACGGCGGCTCCGGCCGCGGTGAACGCGAGGGCATAGACGCCGGCTGCCTCGCTCTGCGGCGGGTGGCCGGCCAGCAGCGCCGCCGTCACCCCGAGCGCGGCGACCTGGGCCAGGGCCAGGTCCACGAAGATCACTCCGCGGGCGAGCACGTGCAGGCCCAGGTAGGCGTGGATCCCCGTCAGGACCAGGCAGGCCAGAAACGGGATCCCGAGCAGCTCGATCATCCGCCGAAGGCCTCGGCCAGGCGCCGGACGTTGACCTCGAACAGGGTGAGGTAGTCGGTGGCTTCGGGGTCGCTGCCGACCGAGGGCGCGAGCGTCACCACCCGGGCGCCGGTGTCCGCGGCCAGCCGCCGCAGCAGCGGGCCCGCGGCACCGGGCTCGGCGATGATGACCCGCACGCCGGTGGCCTTCATGCGCTCCATGAGCGCGGCCAGGTACGCGGGCGAGGGCGGCACGCCCGGGCGCTCCTCGACCGCGGCGGCGATGACCAGGTCGAAGCGGCGCGCGAAGTAGGGCCAGGTGTCGTGGACGACGACGACGCGGCTGCCGGCCCACGGCGCCAGCCGGGCCTTCCACCGGGGCAGGGCGGCGTCCAGCCGGGCCAGGAACCGCGTCCGGTTGACCTCGAAGATCGGTCGGTCATCCGGCCGCAGGGCGGCCAGGGCGCGGACGATCGCCGCCGTCAGCGGGCGGGCGTTCTCGGGGTCGAGCCAGTAGTGGGTGTTGCCGAAGGCGTGCACGTGAGGCCGGGCGTCGGCGCGCAGGCGCGGCGTCTCGGTGCCCAGCAGCTCGACCTCGCGGGAGCCGTCCAGGTCGTGCGGCGGCCGCCGCCCGGCCCGCAGGGCGCGGGCCAGCCACGGCTCGTGGTCCAGGCCGACGCGCACGAGGAGCTCGGCCGACCGGAGGAGCGTCAGCTGGCGGGGGTGGATCTCGCGGGCGTGCGGGTCGTGGCGCGGGTCGGTGAGGCTCTCGACGCGCACCCGCTCGCCCCCCACCGCCGCCACCAGGTCCCGCAGATCGGTCGTGCTGGCGGCGACGACGGGGGCCGGCGGTGCCGGAGGGGGCGCCTGGCCCCGTCCGACGTCGACACTCGCGGCGACGGCCAGCGCCGCCGCCGCGACCCGCCACCGCCCCACTACGTCTTCTTGACGAAGATGCTCTTGGGGATCATGCAGTGCACGCCCTTGCGGATGTCCACCACCTGGGTGACGCGGCAGTCGCCCACCATGGACACGAGCGAGTATGCCTCGTCCCGGCTGATCGGGACCATCTTCTGCTGCTCGTGGAGGAACCGCACCGCGTTGCGGGTGGCGATCTTCATCGCCTCGTCGAGGTCCTCGTCGAAGCCCATCAGGATCCAGTGGGTCGGAGTCTCCAGCTGCGGCCACTCGATCTTGAGGTCCTTGCGCACGACCGGCTGGATGACGATCTCCCGGAACGCGCACTCGAGCGCGGTCAGGTTCACCTCGCCGTTGCCCTGGCGGCAGTGCGAGTCGCCGGTCCAGATCAGGGCGCCCTTCTGGAAGACCGGCAGGTAGAGGGTGGTGCCCTCCTGCAGCTCGTTGAGGTCCATGTTGGAGCCGTTCTTCCAGGGCCGCAGCGTGCTGGTGCGGCCGCGGGCGTCCCTGATGGGCGGCCCGGCCTTCTCCTTGGGCTCGTTGGGGTCGGGCGCCACGGCCAGGACGCCCGGGAACGGCTGGAGGTCGATCATGATGCCCGGCTTGAACTCGGCCTGCCGCTTCTCCCAGTCGAGGTAGAAGTAGCGGACGAACCCGTTGGGGAACTCGGGGGCCAGCAGGCCGACCGTCGGGAACTCCTTGCCGGGCAGGTGGAAGTTGGTGCCGAAGGCCTTGGGCACGATCTTCTTGACGCGGATCTCCAGCGTGTCACCCGGCTCGGCGCCGTTGACGTAGATCGGTCCGGTGACCGAGTGCGGGCCGCCGCCGGGGTTGGCCTTGCGCAGGCGCACCAGGTCGTCCATCGTGCTGCCCGGCTGGATCTGGTTGTGGGCGTGCATCATGGTCTCGATGGCCACGGTGTCGCCCGAGTTGATGACGAGCTTCGGCGGCTCCTGGGGGTCGAGCCACCCCCACTGGGTGGTCTCCAGCGTGGCCGGCAGCACGTAGTACTTGCCGCCGCCGACGGAGACCGCCCGGTCGCGCGCCGATTCCTGGACCTGCTGGGCCAGCGCGTAGAGGCCGGCGCCCAGCATCCCGAGCAGCACCGCCACGAACACGAGCCCTCGCTTCATGGTCGCCTCCTGGGATCGTCGGGTCGTCGGGTGCGCGGGATTCTAGCATGGTAGGATCGGCCCGAAGTCCGCGGAGGTTCCCATGAGCATCACCCTCGATCCCACCCGTGACGCCCTGGTCATCGTGGACGTCCAGAACGACTTCTGCCCGGGCGGCGCCCTGCCGGTCCCGGCCGGGGACGAGGTGGCGCCGGTCCTGAGCGCCTACGCCGCGCGCTTCGCGGCGGCCGGCGCCCCCGTCTTCGCCACCCGGGACTGGCACCCCGAGCGGACCCGGCACTTCCGGTCCGGGGGCGGCCCGTGGCCGCCGCACTGCGTGCAGGGCACCCCGGGGGCGGCGTTTCACGCCCGGCTGACGCTACCGCCGGACACGGTCGTGGTCTCCAAGGGCATGGACCCCGAGCAGGACGCCTACTCGGCGTTCCAGGCCGAGACCGCCGACGGCATGCCGTTCGCCGCCGCCCTCGGCGAGCGGGGCGTGGGCCGGCTCTTCGTCGGCGGCCTGGCCACCGACTACTGCGTGAAGGCCACCGTGCTGGACGCGCTGAAGGAAGGGTTCGAGGTGGTCGTCCTGGCCGACGCCGTGCGGGCGGTGGACGTCAAGCCGGGCGACGGCGACCGGGCGCTGGCCGAGATGCGGGCGGCCGGGGCGGCGTTCACCACACTCGACGACCTGCGCGGCTGACGGCGGCGAGGTGCGCGGCCTCGAGCAGATTCCCTGGCTCTACGACGCCCTGGCCGCGCTGCAGGACCGTACCGGTCTCGTCCGCTGGCGCCGCTGGCTGGCCCAGGGCGCCCGCGGCCGCGTACTCGATCTGGGGACCGGCACCGGCCGCATGCTGCCCCACTATCCGCCGAACCTGCGCGTGGTCGGCCTCGACCCCTCGCCGGCCGTCCTGAACCGGGCGCGCCGGCGGTCCCGGCGGGCCCTCCTGGTGGTGGGCCGGGCCGAGAGCCTGCCGTTCCGGGACGAGGCGTTCGACACCGTCGTCGGCAGCCTGGTCCTCTGCAGCGTGGCGGATCCGGGCCGGGCGCTGGCCGAGGTGCGGCGGGTGCTCGGCCCGGGCGGCGAGCTGCGCGTCGTCGAGCACGTGCGCTCCGCCCGGCCCTGGCGGGCCCGGGTTCAGGACTGGATCCAGCCGGCCTGGACGCATGTCACCGGCGGCTGCCACCCCAACCGCGAGACCGAGGCGGCCGTCGAGCGGGCCGGCTTCCGGATCCTGCCCGACGGGCGGCGGGCGCGGGGCGACATGCGGCGCTTCGCCGCCCGCCCGGCCTGAGACGTCGCCGGCTCGACGACCTCGGCCGGCCGACGACTACACCGCGTACCGCCGGCGGACGGCCTCCACGACCTGCTGACGGGAGGCGGAGGCTCCGGCGCTGTCGCGCTCGGCGGCGGCGATCTCGTCGGCCAGCTCGGCGTCCTTGATGTCGCGCCGGACCCAGGCCGAGTAGTCGCCGCGGCGCAGGTGCCACATCCACGTGCCGTCGTCGACGCCCTCGGCCAGCTCGCAGAAGCGCTTGAGGTTGGCCGCCCGCAGGTTCAGGGCCCCGGCCGGGCCGCGGAAGAAGAACGAGCGGTCGGGCGGCAGCTCGCCCTCGGCGTACTTGCGGACGTGGCGCCGGTGATGGACCTCGCGGCGCGCGACCCGGAACCGCACCGGCGCGGCCGCGCCCTCGCCCAGCCGGGCCAGGAGGGCCTCGCCCCGCTCGAGCGGCCGGGCG
>DATLZL010000594.1:0-2376 GCA_035574035.1 Binatia bacterium
GGCCCGGCCGCGCCGCGGTCGCTACCGCGGGGGCGTCAGCCAGGGCATCTCGACCGCCTGCCGCGCCTCGAACGCGCGGATATGCGCCTCGTGCGAGAGCGTCAGCGCGATCTCGTCCTGGCCGGTGAGCAGCATCTGCCGGGCGAAGGCGTCGATGTCGAACCGGTGGACGGCGCCGTCGGGCGCCGTCACCGTCTGCACCTCGAGGTCCACGGTGAGCGCCGTTCCCGGGTGGGCGTGCAGCAGGCTCCGCAGCCCGGCCACGGTCGCCGCCGGCAGGATCACCGGCAGCAGGCCGTTCTTGACGCAGTTCTGCCGGAAGATGTCGCCCAGGCTGGGCGCGATGACGGCGCGGATGCCCCAAGCCTCGAGCGCCCACACCGCCATCTCGCGCGAGGAACCGCACCCGAAGTTCTCGGCGGTGACCAGGATCCGCGCCCCGCGGTAGGGCGCCTGGTTGAGCACGAACTCGGCACGCTCGCGCCCCTCGGCGTCGAAGCGGAGGTCGTGGAAGAGATAACGCGCGTACTCCGGGCCCCGGGGCTTGCGCAGGAACCGGGCCGGGATGATCCGGTCGGTGTCCACGTTGGGCAGGTCGATCGGCGCCGCCGGCGCCGTCAGCCGCGTGAAGGGTTCCACGGCTATCGCCCGAGCGTGCGCACGTCGGTCAGGCGTCCGGTGACCGCGGCCGCCGCCGCCATGGCTGGCGACATGAGGTGGGTGCGCGCGCCGGGGCCCTGGCGCCCCTCGAAGTTGCGGTTGGACGTCGAGGCCACCCGCTCGCCGGGGGCGGCGATCTCGCCGTTCATGCCGACGCACATCGAGCAGCCCGCCTCCCGCCACTCGAAGCCGGCCTCCCGGAAGACGCGGTCCAGGCCCTCGGCTTCGGCCGCGCGCTTGACCAGGCCCGAGCCCGGCACCACCCAGGCCGGCACCGCCGCCCGCCGGCCGCGCACCACCTCGGCCGCCGCCCGCAGGTCGGCCAGACGGCTGTTGGTGCAGGAGCCGATGAACACGCGGTCCACCCGCACCTCGGTCAGCGGCACGCCAGGGGTGAGCCCCATGTAGGTCAGGGCGCGCTCCACCGTGCGCCGCCGCTCGGGGTCGCCGACGGTGCTCGGGTCCGGCACGCGGCCGGTGATCGGCACGGCATCCTCGGGGCTCGTCCCCCAGGTCACCATCGGGGCGATGGCGGCGGCGTCCAGATGCACCTCGCGGTCGAACACCGCCCCATCGTCGCTGGGCAGCGACCGCCAGTCGACCAGGGCCCGGGCCCACCGCTCACCCCGCGGGGCGAAGGGGCGACCCTCGAGATAGGCGAACGTCGTCTCGTCGGGGGCGACCATGCCAGCCCGCGCTCCGGCCTCGATCGACATGTTGCAGACCGTCATCCGCTCCTCCATGGTCATGGCGCGGATGGCCGAGCCGGCATACTCGATGACGTGCCCGACGCCCCCGCCGGCGCCGATCGTGGCGATGAGGGCCAGGATGACGTCCTTGGCCGTCACGCCGAACCCCAGCCGGCCGTCGATCGTCACCCGCATCGCGCGCGGCCTCCGCTGCCAAAGCGTCTGCGTGGCCAGGACGTGCTCGACCTCGGTGGAGCCGATCCCGAAGGCCAGGCAGCCGAAGGCGCCGTGGGTGGCGGTGTGCGAGTCGCCGCAGACCAGCGTGATCCCGGGCAGCGTGAGTCCCTGCTCGGGGCCGATGACGTGCACGATGCCGCGGCGCTCGTCGCCGACGCCGAAGTAGGTGACGCCGTGGTCGGCGGTGGCGCGGGCGAGCGTCTGGATCATCGCGCGCGTCTCGGCGTCGCCGGCCGGGGCGCCGGGCCGGGTCAGCACGTAGTGGTCGGCGGTGGCGAACGTCAGGTCGGGCCGCCGCACCCGCCGCCCGGCGGCGGCCAGGCGCTGGAAGGCGTGGGTCGCCCCCTCGTGCAGCAGGTGACGGTCGATGTAGAGCAGGACGTGGCCTCCCGGCCCCTCGGTCACCACGTGCCGGGCCCAGATCTTGTCGAGCATCGTGCGCGGAGTGGACAGGCTCATCGTCCGGCGCGAAGCTTATCACCGATGCGGTGGACGGCGGCCCTCGTCCTGGTGCTCCTGCTCGCCGGCTGCGCGGCCCGGCTCCAGCCGGCGCCCGACGCTCGGCTGGTCCCCGGACAGCCCGGCGCGGCCAGCGTCCAGGCCGACGGCGTGACGGTCACCGCCCAGGCGGGCGCCTGGCGGGGGCGGCCGCCGGGGCTCGAGACGTACGTCACCCCGGTGCTGGTGACGGTCGACAACGCGAGCCGCGTGCCGGTGCGGCTGCGGTACGCCGACTTCGCCCTGGTGGACGCCGGCGGCCGCCGCTTCGCGGCCCGGGCCCCGTTCGAGG
>DATLZL010000595.1:0-2183 GCA_035574035.1 Binatia bacterium
ACCACCCAGAATCTCGGGGCCGTCAAGCGAAAACCTGTCCCCCGTGGATCCACGAACCATCCACCGTCCATCCACCACCGCCGGCGCGCGGCTGGGCGAGACGGGCACGGGCGCGTGGTATGCTCGCGCCACCGCAGCCTGTGAAGATCCTGCCGAGGAGCGTCCGCGTGAGGGGGGTCGCCTCGGCCGTGGCGGTGGCGCTCGTGCTGCCGCTCGCGGCCGTGGCGCCGGCGACGGCTCAGCCGCCGGCGCCTCCCACCACGCCCGCGCAGCCAAGCCCACCTGCCGGGCCGCGCCCGCCCGTGGCCGGTCGCGTCCTGACGCTCGAGGAAGCCGTCGAGATCGCCATCGAGCAGCAGCCCCAGATCCAGGCCCGGCTCAGCGACTACGCCGCCGCGCGCTTCCGAGTCGACCAGGCGCTGGCCCCGCTGCTGCCGCAGATCACCGGCACCTGGACCGCCGCCCGGGCCCAGAGCGTCACCGGAGCCGGGACCACGACCGGCGTGGATACGGGCCGCACCCGGCCGGTCTGGACGGACACCACGGTGGCCCGGATCTCGCTCTCGCAGCTCCTGTTCGACTTCGGCAAGACCCTGGCAGCGACGGAAGCCGCCCGCAAGCTGCAGGACGTCGCCCTGGAGGACGTCGAGCTCCAGCGGCAGCTCATCGCGCTGGCCGTCAAGGAGGCGTACACGAACATGCTCTTCGCCCAGCGCCTGATCCGCGTCAACGAGCAGGCGCTGCAGCGGGCGGAACTCAACCTGCGCTCGGCCCGCGGCTTCTTCGAGGTCGGCACCCGGCCGCGCTCGGACGTGGCGCGGGCCGAGGTGGACGTCGCCAACGCCCGCGTCGACGTGATCCGAGCCCGCAACGCCGAGCGCCTGGCCCGGGTCGCCCTGAACACGGCCATGGGCATCGACGTCGACACGCCGACCGCCATCCAGGACAACCTGGTCTACGAGCCGGTCACGCTGGACCGGGCCGCGCTGCGGGCCGAGGCGGTGCGGCTCCGCCCGGAGATGCGTCAGGCCCGGCTGCGGCTCGAGGCGGCCGAGGCCCAGCAGCGCCAGGCCTTCCGGAGCTTCTTCCCCGACATCACCGGCGGCGGTTTCTACGGCGCCACGCGGGCCGAGATGCACGAGATCTGGGAGCTCAACCTCGCGCTGACCTGGCCGCTGTTCGACGGCGGCGGCCGCATCGCCCGATACCGGGAGGCGCGCGCCAACGTCGAGGCGGCCGAGGCCCGGGTCCGCGCCACCGAGCTGGACATCCTGCGCGAGGTCGAGCAGGCGCAGCTGACGGTGGCGGAGGCCGAGGAGCGGATCCAGGCGGCCCAGACGGCGGTGGCCTCGGCCCAGGAGAATTTCCGGCTGGCCCAGGGCCGGTTCGATGCCGGCGTCGGCACCATCCTGGAGCTCACCGACGCCCAGCTCGCCCTCACCCAGGCCCAGAACCTGGAGACCCAGGCGCTCGCCGACTACCGGATCGCACTCTACCGGCTCGATCGCGCCCGCGGGCGGCGGTAATCTCGATGACGGGAAAGAGGCGCGCCGCCTCGCCCGTCTAACCGGCGATGAGACGCCTGGCCTGGCTCCTCCTGACCGTGCTGGTCGTCGCGACCGGCGTCTGGGGCTACCTCTATGTCCAGGGCCGGGGGCAGGTGCCGCAGTACCGCCTGGCCCGGGTGGAGCGCGGCCCCTTGACCGCCGCCGTCTCGGCCACCGGCAACCTCGCCGCCGTCATCACCGTGCAGGTCGGCTCGCAGGTCTCGGGCCAGATCAAGGCGCTGCTGGCCGACTTCAACTCGGTGGTCAAGAAGGGTCAGGTGATCGCCCGCATCGACCCCGAGAGCTTCCTGGCCAAGGTGAACCAGGCCCGGGCCGAGGTCGAGGCGGCGCGGGCGGCGGTGCTCAACCAGCAGGCCCAGGTCGAGCGGGCTCGGGCCGAGGTCGAGAACGCGCGGGCCGCGCTGGCCGAGGCCCGGGCCCAGACCGCCCGCGCCCAGGTGGCGCTGCTGGACGCCCGCCGCGACCTGGAGCGCAAGAGCGAGCTCTACCGGCGCGAGCTCATCTCGCGCAGCGAGCGCGACACCGCCCAGGCCGCCCACGACTCGGCGGTGGCCGCGCTCGACGCCGCCCGGGCCAAGGAGCAGGCGGCCGCGGCGGCGGTCGGGGCGGCCGAGG
>DATLZL010000596.1:0-3024 GCA_035574035.1 Binatia bacterium
CCTGGCGAGCCGGCGCGACGGGCTGGCCGGCGAGCGGGACCGCTTGGAGGCGCTCCGGGTCGAGCAGGCGCGCACCGCCGGCGAGCGGACCGACCTCATGCGCTCGGCCGGCGAGCTCCGCGAGCGCGAGAGCCAGCTGGCGCGCCGGGCGGAGCGCCTGACCGAGGAGCTTCGCCAGGCCGAAGCCGAGGCGGAGCGGCTGGTTCTCGCCCGGGGCGCGCTCGAGTCCAGGCAAGCCCAGGCCGTGGCCGCCCTCACGTCCCTGACCGCCGAGCGCAGCCGGCTGGCCGAGGCCTTGGCCCGCGCCGAGCAGGCCCTGGCCGCTGCCGAGTCCGAAGCCGCCCAGCACCGCCTGGCGCTCGCCGCCCGACGCTCGAGCCTGGACGCCCTGGAGGCGCTCGAGCGGGCGCGGGAAGGCTACGGTGCCGGCGTCCGTGCGCTGTTCGCGGATGGGCGCTCCCGCATCGAGGGCGTCGTCGGCACGGTGGCCGATCTGCTCGAGGTGCCGTCGGACCTCGAGCGGGCGGTGGAGGCCGTGCTCGGCGAGCGCCTGCAGTGGGTCGTGGTCGAGCGGTTCGAGCAGGCGCGGGCGGCCGTCGGCTGGCTCCGCGCCAATCAGGCCGGCGCGGCGACGTTCCTGCCCCTGGAGACCCTCGGGCGGCCGCATGCGGTGGGGAACGGCGGCCCCGCCGGAGCGGGCGACGAGGACGGCGCCCTCGACTGGCTGGCGCGACGGGTGACCGCCGCGACGCCGGGACTGGTCCCGGCCCTGCTCGGTCGTGTGGCGCTCGTCGATCACCTCGACCAGGCCGAAGCGCTGTGGCGCCGCAACGGCCGGGTGGCGACGTACGTCACGCCGGCCGGGGAAGTGCTGGGCACCAGCGGCCGCCTGCGCGGCGGCGCCGGCTCGGAACCCGAGGCGGCCGCCTCCTCGCTGCTCGCCCGCAAGCGACAGATCCGCGAGCTCGAGCAGGAGGTCCAGCGCCTGGAGGCCCTGGCCGCCGACGCCGGCCGGCGGGCGGCGGCGCTGGCCGCGGAAGTGGCGGCGCTCCGGACCGAGCTGCCGCGCGTCGAGGGCGAGATCCAGGCCGGAGAGGCCGAGCGGCTGGCCGGCGACAAGGACCTCGAGCAGGTCCGGCGCGAGCACGAGCGCGTCCGCCGCCACCGGGAGACGGTGGGGCTCGAGATGGACCAGGTGAGGCGGGAGGCGGCGGAGGCGGCCGAGGTCCTGGCCGGGCTGGAGCAGCGGATCACCGTCGCCCGGGAGGCCGAGGCCGCCCACGAGCGCACGATGGCGGCGCTGCGCGAAGCGATCGAGGCCGCACAGGAGGAGGAGGCATCGCTGGTGGCCGAGCTAACCGCCTGCCGCGTCGAGGCCGCCTCGATCGGCGAGCGGGTGGAGGCGCTCGGCCGGGAGCTCGGGCGCCTGGACGAGATGGAGCAGGACCTGCTCCAGCGGCGGGAGCAGGCGGCGGCCCGGCGCACCCAGCTCGGTGAGCGGCGGGTGTGGCTCGAGCAGGAGCGGGCGCGGACCGACGAGGCGGCCCGGGAGGTGGCGTCCGAGCGGGACCGCGGGGAGGAGGAGGCCCGGCGGGCGGCCGAGGCCCACCAGGCCCTGCTCGACGAGCTGGCCCAGGTCGATCAGGACCTGGCCCGGGTGGAGGCCGACCTGCGCCGCGTCGGCGCCGAGATCCACGAGATCGAGCTCCAGGCCACCGAGCGGCGGGTCCGTCGCGACGAGCTGGCGCTCGACGTGCAGCGCACGCACGGCGTCTCCGTCGACGACCTGGCCGCGCGCCACGACCCGGCCGGCGACGTCGGCACGCTGCGCCGGCGCCTGGGCGAGCTCGACGAGCGCCTGGCCGCCGTCGGCCCGGTGAACCTGGTGGCGGACGAGGAGTACCGCGAGCTCGACGAGCGACTGACGTTCCTTCGGACGCAGCACGACGACCTGACCGCCTCGATCAAGGACCTGGACAAGGCCCTGCGGGGGATGACCCGCACGGCGCAGGAGCGGTTCCAGCAGGCCTTCGAGCAGATCAACCGGGACTTCTCGCGCCTGTTCGAGCGGCTGTTCGAGGGCGGACGCGCCGAGCTCCGGCTCGTGGAGGCCCAGGAGGGGGAAGACCCGCTCGAGACCGGCGTGGAACTCATGGCCCAGCCGCGGGGCAAGCGCCTGCAGGCCGTCACGCTGCTGTCGGGCGGCGAGCGGGCCCTGACCGGGCTCGCCCTGCTGTTCGCGATCTTCTACTTCCGCCCGAGCCCGTTCTGCGTGCTGGACGAGGTCGACGCCCCGCTGGACGACGCCAACATCCACCGCTTCCTGCGGGTGCTGCGCGAGCTGACGGACCGCACCCAGTTCCTCGTCATCACCCACAACCGGCGCACCATGGAGGCCGCGGACGTGCTGTACGGGGTGACCATGGAGGAGCCCGGGCTCTCCAAGCTGGTGTCGGTCAAGCTCGAGCCGTGAAGGCTGAAAAGGACGGGCCGATAGGCTAGACTCGTTTCCGGTGTCTTCGACGTCCTCGCTCGGCTCTCACCTGCGTGCGCTGCGCCAGCGGCGCGGCGTCTCCCTCGAGGAGATGGCCCGCCTGACCCGGGTCGTGTCGCGGTACCTCGAGGCCCTCGAAGCCGACGATCTGACCGCGCTCCCGGCGCCCGTGTTCGTGCGGGGCTTCATCCGGGCCTACTGCCAGGCGCTGGGTGAGTCGGCGGAGACGGCCCTGAGCCTCTACCGGGAGCAGGCCGGACTGCCCCCACCCCCGGTGACCCGGCCACCGGTCGCCGCCGGCTCCCCCGGCCACGATTCGGCGCGGCGCTCGACGGTCCTGGTGAGCTTCGTCCTGCTGGTGGTGCTCGGCATCGCGCTCTTCGGCGTGACCCTGGCGCTGCAGTCGGGGCGGGAACGCGTGGCGCGCCGGCCCGCTTCGGTGGCCCAGCCGACCACCGAGGGCTCGCGGTCGACGGCCGAGTCGCCGGCCTCGCCGGTGACGACGGTCGCCGCGCCCGGAACCGCGGTGG
>DATLZL010000597.1:0-2023 GCA_035574035.1 Binatia bacterium
CCTCGGCCCGGCCGGCGTCCTCGTCGCAGAAGGTCCACGCCGCCGCGATCGGCGCCGGCGCCTCGGCCCCGTTCACCTCGCGGTAGATGCTCCGGTAGGCGTCGAGCTCCCTGGCCACCTCGGGCCACGGCTTCTGGGGGATGATCAGGATGCCCACGCCCAGTTCGGCCATGATCCGCGAGGACTCGGGCGACACGGCGGCGGCGTAGGTCCGCCCGCGGAAGGTCTTGAACGGGCGGGGCCGGATGGCGGCCCGGGGCTGGCGCAGGTACTGACCCTCGAACTCGCACCAGCCCGTCTCGAGCCCCCGGAGCAGCATCTGGGCCGACTCCACGAAGCGCGCCCGGGACTCCTCCATCGGCAGGCGGAAGCCGTCGAACTCGACCTTGCCGGCGCCCCGGCCCAGGCCGAGGATCACCCGGCCGCCCGACATCGCGTCGAGCATCGCCACCTGCTCGGCGACCCGCAGCGGGTCGTGCCAGGGCAGGACGACCACCATCGAGCCGAGCCGCAGCCGATCGGTCCGGCCGGCCATCCAGGTGAGGAACTGGAGCACGTCCGGGCACATCGTGTAGTCGGTGAAGTGGTGCTCGACGCCCCAGATGGAGTCGAAGCCGAGGGGCTCCACCAGGTCGGCCAGCCGCAGCTCGTCCCGGTAGACCTCGTGGTCCGGCCGGCGCTGGCCGGGATTCTGGAAGATGACCGCCGCCCCGATCTGCATGGCCGGGAGGATACCACCGGGCGGCCGTCGGTCGCGCTTCGGTTTTTCGAACCTCGATTGCGCCCTCCGGAGCCGGGGCGTAGAGTGCGGCCACGGCGTCCGGTCGCCGTCCTGGAGGGTGCGCGATGCTCGCTTCCGCCCCGGCCGCGCAGCGCGACGAGACCCGCCGCTACCACCTCGTCATCGAGGGGCTGGTGCAGGGCCTCGGGGTGCGCCCGCGGATCTACCGGCTGGCGACCGGGCTCGGCCTCAGCGGCAGTGTTCGCAACGACCCGCGGGGGGTCGTCGTCGAGGTCGAGGGCGGGGCCGCCGCGGTGGAGGTGTTCCTGGCCTCGCTCACCGCCGAGCTGGGCGCCGCGGCTCGGCCGGCGCGGATCGATGTCGTGGAGGCCCCGCCCGGGCTCGACGGCGGCGATTTCCGGATCGAGCGGACGGAGCGGGTCGGGCCGAGGACGGTGCACCCGGCGCCTGACCTGGCGATCTGCGAGACGTGCCAGGAAGAGGTCGACCGCCCCGGCGACCGCCGGCGACATTACGCGCTGACCACCTGCACCGCGTGCGGTCCGCGGTTCACGATCGCGCTCGACCTGCCCTGGGCCCGCGAGGCCACCACCATGGCCCGGTTCGCGCCGTGCCCGGCGTGCCGGGCGGAGTTCGAGGACCCGGCCGACCGGCGCTTCCACGCCGAGACCATCGCCTGCCCGGCCTGCGGCCCCCGGCTGACGCTGCACGACGCGCACGGCCGCCCCGCGCCCGGCCCTGATCCGGTGGAGGCCGCGGCGGCCGCGCTGCGGGCCGGGGGCGTGGTGGCCGTCAAGGGCGTGGGCGGCTACCACCTGGCCTGCGACGCCACCGACGAGCAGGCCGTCCGGCGGCTGCGCGAGCGCAAGCGGCGCGAGGGCAAGCCCTTCGCCGTCATGCTGGCCGACCTCGCGGCGGTGCGCCGCCTCTGCTGGACCTCGGCCGCCGAGGAGCGCCTGCTGACCTCGCCGGCGCGCCCGATCGTGCTGCTGGCGCGCCGGCCGGACGCCCGGCCGGCGATCGCGGAGGCGGTGGCACCGGGGCTGCGCGAGCTCGGCGTGCTGCTGCCCTACACGCCCCTGCACGTGCTCTTGCTGCGGGCGACGGGGCTGCCGCTCGTCATGACGAGCGGCAACGCCAGCGGCGAGCCGATCGTCGGCGACGACGAGGCCGCTCGCCGACGGCTCGGGGACACGGCTGACCTCTTCCTCGGCCACGACCGGGCCATCGCCGCCACCTGCGACGACTCCGTCGTGCGAATCGTGCGCGGCCGGCCGCTGC
>DATLZL010000598.1:0-9946 GCA_035574035.1 Binatia bacterium
GCGCCCGTCGGGCGCCTGCACCAGCGACACAATGGGCCGCTTGAGGACGAAGTCGCCCAGCTCGACCCGGAACATCAGCAGCGGCCAGAGCCGCAGGCGGACGACCGCCTCGTCCAGCCGCAGGAAGGCGCCGCGGCCGAAGGCCGGGTCCTCGGCGACCTCCAGGTCCTCGAGCACCACCGAGGGCAGCGGCAGGACGCTCAGCCGGACGTTGGAGAACTTGACCGGCCGGCCCAGCGCCTGGCTGGCCTGGGTGGCGATCAGCGCCTGGATGCGCGGCGTGTCGACCAGCGACGGCAGCGCTGCGAGCGCGCCGACGACCAGGACGACGATCGCCGCCGCCACGATGATGAGCCAGGTGCGCAGGCGCGGCATGCGTGCTCCCACCCGGTCTCAGTGTAGCCGGCCGTCAGGCGCGGCGGCGCAGCTCTTTCTTGAGGACCTTGCCGGTGGGATTCTTGGGCAGCGCGTCGATGAACTCGACCTGCTCGGGCACCTTGTAGGCGGCCAGCGCCTGCCGGCACAGGAGGCGCAGCTCGTCGGCGCTCACCGGCCGTCCGGGCTCGGACACCACGAACGCCTTGACCGCCTCCCCCCGCACGGGGTCGGCGACCCCGACCACGGCCGCCTCCTTCACGCCCGGGTGGCGGTAGAGGACCTCCTCGACCTCGCGCGGGAAGACCTTGAAGCCGGCCACGTTGATCATGTCCTTCACGCGGTCGACCAGGTAGTAGTAGCCGTCGGCGTCGCGGTAGCCGATGTCCCCGGAGCGCAGCCAGCCGTCGCGGACGGCCTCCGCCGTCGCCTCGGGCTTGCCGAAGTAGCCCTTCATGACGTTGGGGCCGCGGATGACGATCTCGCCCAGCTCGCCGTCGGGCAGCGGGCGGCCGGCCTCGTCCACGATCCGCATCTCGACGTTCTCGATCGGCGTGCCGACCGAGCCCGGGCGCAGGGCCACGTCGTGGTTGTAGGAGGCGAAGGGCGAGCACTCGGTGAGGCCGTAGCCCTGGTGGATGGGCCGGCCGTAGAGCTCGTGCCAGCGGCGCTCGACGTCGGTGGGCAGGGTCGCCGCCGCCGAGAAGAAGAGCCGGACCGAGTCCAGCTCCGGCCGCCGCCCGCCGGCCAGGAACAGGATGTACATCGTCGGCACGCCGTAGAAGAGCGTGATCCGGTGGCGGGCGACGGCGGCCAGGAACGCGTCGGGCACGAACCGCTCCTGCAGGACCAGCAGCCCGCCGGCGCAGACCAGCGCGTTCATGATGAAGTTCTGCCCGAAGCAGTGGAACATCGGCAGGGCGCAGAGCCCGCGGTCCTCGGCCGTCATCCGCAGGTGATGGACGGTGGCGTAGGCGTTGGACACGATGTTGGCGTGGGTGAGCATGACGCCCTTGGGGCGCCCGGTGGTGGCCGAGGTGTAGAGGATGGCCGCCGTCTCGTCACGGTCGCGGTCGAGGGCCCGCATGGGCTTGCCGCCGAGGCCGGCCAGGTCGCCGGCCTGGAGGAGGTGGCGCACGCTGGGCATGGCCGCGCGCTCGGGCAGGTTGGCGGCCACCGCCGGCGCGGTGACGACCGCGCTCACCGCGGCGTCGCTGACGATGTAGGCGAGCTCCTCGCGGGCGTAGGTGACGTTGAGCGAGAGCGGCACCAGCCCCGCCTTCTGGGCGGCGTAGTAGGCCAGCACGAACTCCGGGCTGTTGGGCAGGTGCAGGCCGATCCGCTCCCCCGGCTCCAGGCCCAGGCCGGCCAGCCCCGCGGCCAGCACCGCCGTCTGCTCGTCGAGCGCGCCGTAGGTCCAGGCCCGCTCGCCGAAGATCAGCGCCGGCCGCTCGGGGTGGTAGCGGGCCGAGGCCTCCAGGAGGTCGGCGACGTTCACGGGATCAGCAGCACCTTGCCGGTGGTCCGGCGGCCCTCCAGCGCCCGGTGGGCCTCGGCGGCCTCCTTGAGCGGGTACTCGTGCTCCATGCGCAGCCGCAGCCGCCCGTCGCGCACCCAGCCCAGCACCTCGCCGGCCCGCTGCAGGAGCTCCTCGCGGGTGGCCGTGTAGTGGAAGAGGCTCGGCCGGGTGAGGAAGAGCGAGCCCTTCTGGTTGAGGATCTGGGGATCGATCTGGCCGATGGGGCCGCTGGACTGCCCGTAGAGCACCATCATGCCGCGCAGGGCGAGGCTCGACAGGCTCTTGTCCCAGGTCGTCTTGCCGACGGAGTCGTAGACGACCTGGACGCCCTTGCCCCCGGTCAGGCGCTTGACCTCGGCCTCGAAGTCCTGCTGGGTGTAGAGGATCACCTCGTCGGCGCCGGCCTGGCGCGCGAGCTTGGCCTTGTCCTCGGTGGAGACGGTGCCGATCACGCGCGCCCCCCGCATCTTGGCGATCTGCACCAGCAGCAGGCCCACGCCGCCGGCGGCCGCGTGGACCAGGCAGGTGTCGCCGGGCCTGAGCGGGTACGTGGTACAGGCCAGGTAGTGGGCGGTCATGCCCTGGAGCATGGCGGCGGCGCCCTGGCGGGTCGTCACCCCGTCGGGCAGGACGACCAGCCGCGCGGCCGGGACGGCGGCGTACTCGGCGTAGGCGCCCGGCACGCCGGTGTAGGCGACCTTGTCGCCGACCTTGACCTCGCTCACGCCCGGGCCGACCGCGGTCACGGTGCCGGCGGCCTCCAGGCCGAGCGTGAACGGCAGGTCGGTCTTGTAGAGGCCGCTCCGGTAGTAGACGTCGATGTAGTTGAGCCCGGCGGCGTCGATCTTCACGATCGCCTCCCCGGCCTTGGGGGTCGGCTCCGGGACGTCCTCGTAGCGCAGGACCTCGGGACCGCCGACGGTGTGGACGCGAACGGCCTTCATCCGGGACCTCCTCACGGTGTGGTGTCGCGGACGCGCGGGCGGATTATATCCCGGCTGTCGCGGGCGGGCTCGGCCGGCGCGGGCCGGCCCCGCCCCCGTCCGTCAGCCGGCGTCGACCTGGTGCGGGTGCTTGAGCCGGTCGCCGGGCCGGAGGTTGAGCACCGCCTCCGGGAAGAGCTGGGCGAGCCACTTCACCACGTCGGTCACCGTGACGATGCCGATCGGCCGCCGGTCGCCGTCGACCAGCGGGATCGAGCGGTAGCCGGCCACGTGCATCCGGTTGACCGCATAGCAGACGCGGTCCTCCGGCCCGAGCGCCTCCGGGTCCGGCGTCATCACGTCGCCCAGCCGGATCTGGTCGGGATCGCGGCGGTCGCGCATCACGCGGGTGAGGACGTCGCGCTCGGTGAAGATGCCGGTCAGCCGGCCCGCCGCGTCCACGATGACCACCGCCGACCGCCGCCGGTCCACCATCTCCGTGATCGCCCGCGCCACCGTGTCGTCGGCAGCGAGCCGGACGGGCTCGCTGGGGGCCAGGATCTTCACCGGGTCGCTCAGCAGGGCGTCCTCGAGACGGCGGAACTCGCGCTCGAGCGACTCCGAGTACTCGTCGTGGTACTCGCTCATCGCGACGCCTCCCCGTCGGTGGGTTCAGAATCTGCGCCTGCGAGCGCGCCCTGTCAAGCGCTCGCCGCCGGCCGGCCGCCGAGCCCTCCGGGCCCGGCCCAGAGGTACTCCTCCCAGCTCATGGCGTCGACCCCGGCGCGCGTCCCGGCGCCGACCTGATCGGGATCGCACAGGACCAGGGGGCGGTAGGCCGGGAAGCGCCGGACGAACTGGAGCAGTCCGAGCAGGTCATCGGTGGCGAAGCGGCCGGTCTTCACCTCGATCGCCCATCGTCCCCAGTCCCCCTCCAGCACCCCGTCGACTTCCCACGGCTCCTCGCGCCAGTACGCGACGCGCTGGCCGGCGTTCCAGGCAAAGGCCAGGCAGGCGTTTTCGAGCCACTTGCCGAAGCGCGCCGGGTCCTGGTCCCGGGACGGGGGGCCGCCGACCGCGGTGACCGCCAGCAGCGCCTGGTTGAGCACGACCAGCTTGGGAGGCGCCGCTCGCTGGCGAGCGGCGCGTACCGTGTGGCGCGCCAGTCCGGCGACGAGGTACGCCTCCTCCAGCAGCGCCAGGTAGTGGGCGATCGTCTCAAAGGCGCCCGCGTCCTGAAGCTGGCCGCGGATCTTCTGGAGCGAGACGATCTCGGCCGGCGAGGCCACGGCCACCCCGAAGACCTGGCGCAGGAGCGCCGGGCGGCGGACCGGTCCGAGGGCCAGGATGTCGCGGCCGACCGCGGGCTCGATGATCGCGTCGCGCACGTAGGCCGCCCAGCGGGCCGGATCGGCGAGCAACGCCATCGCTCCGGGATAGGAACCGCGGGTCACGAACGTCCGGACCGCCTCGGCGCGCGACAGGCCGAATGTCGTGGCCAGCGCGGCCGCCGGCCAGTGCGTCAGCGTGAGCCGTTCGAACCGGCCGGCCAGGCTCTCCCGCGACCCCCTCGCCAGCCGGAGGGCCGACGAACCGGTCGCCACGACGTGCACGGGCAGCCTGCGGCGCCGCAGGCGGTCCCACTCGCCTTTCAACCGCGCCGCCCACTCCGGGAGGATGTGCACCTCGTCGAGGAGGAGGACCACCCGCCCGCCGGAGGCCCGCCGCTCCACCTCGACCCACAGGCGCTCCCAGAACCCGGGCAGGGCGGCTTCGGGGCCGTCGCAGGCGGCGTAGTGCGCCGCGGGGCCCAGCTCCCCGGCCAGCTCAAGCAGGAGCGTTGTCTTGCCGACCTGCCGCGGCCCGGCGACGAGCTGGATGCGGCCCGGCGCCGGCTCGCTCAGCCGGCGGCGCAGCAGCGCGAGACAGTCCCGGTAGGTCAGTCGGTATTCGGTCATGGTCGAATAATTATTCGATCATACTCGAACCCGCCCCCGGCGACCTACTTCGGCGGAAGTTGCCGAGCGGGATCGGGTCAGAGACGGCAGGCGACGGCGGTCTGGACCGGCCCGGCCTGCTCCAGCCAGGAGAACCGGAACACCAGCGTGCGGACGGCCTCGCTCCAGGGGACCACGAGCCCGGCGGTGGCCCGGTGCCCCGGGCCCAGGTCGGCGGGGACCAGACCGGCCACGCCGACGCGGACCAGCTCACCGAAGAAGTTGTAGAACTCCCCGGTGACCTGCAGGGCCCGGATCAGGCCGCCGGAGCGGTTGGCGATGACGGCGTCGACCATCAAGAACACGCCGTCGCGCGACACCCGGAGCGCGACCGGCTGCAGGGGGCCGGTCTCTTCGCAGACGGGCGCGCCGGCGGCGACCGCGATCGGTCCGGTCCCGCCGCCGAGCAGGACGCCGACGGCGGCCGCCAGCGGGAGCCACGGACGGGAACGGTGACGACGGCTGGTCATGTCCGATCACCCGGGGCCTGCGCCCACTGATACCTCGGGCGCCGGGCCGGTGCAAACGGCGCGGACGAGCCCCGCGGCGCCGGGATGACGGGCCACCGGCGCACGGGACGGGACGCCGTCAGCGCATGCGGCCGAGATCGATCGTGAACCGGCTGACCGCCCGACCGTCGGAGTCGCGCACAACGAGCGCCACCGAGGCCTGCCCGCTGATCCCCTGGCTCGGAAACCAGTAGGTGCACCGGGCCAGGAAGCGCCCGTCCTCCTGCGGCAGCGCGGTGCGCTCGTTCTGGGCCAGCGTGGGGGCGATCTCGCGGCCGGCCACCAGCAGGCGGGGGACGAGGTGCCGGGCGAAGTCCTCCCGGGGTCCGACGAGGTTCACCCAGAGCACGAGGCGCCCGGCCACCTCCCGCAGCGCGCGCTGCTCGTCCTCCGGACGCAGCGGCTCGTCGCGGAAGGCGGCGTGGCGGGCGGCCAAGGCCAGCCGGTGGAAGGGCGTGATGACGGTGACCGTCTCGCCGGCCGCGTTCTCCACCTGCCACTCCGTGCCGAGCGTGTCGCGGGTGATACTGCTCTGCCCGAAGACGATCGCCTCGCGCCTCTGCTCCTCGGTGAGGACGAACGAGGCCCCCAGGGCCGGGCCGGCCGGGCGCGCCAGGGCGACCGTCGCCAGCGCGAGCGCCAGGGCCAGCCCCGCCCGCCCGCCGCTCACGGTACGGCGCCGACGAGCACGCGGCTGAACGTCCCGGGCCGGAAGTAGGCCGCCGCCACCCGCTGCACGTCCGCCGCCGTCACCCGGGCGATCCGCTCGCGGTACCGGTCGGCGTAGTCCAGGCCCAGGCCCAGCTCCTCGACGGCGACCAGGAAGTCGGCCACCTTGGCCGAGGTATCCAGGCGCAGCGGGAAGCTGCCGATCAGGTAGGCGCGGGCGAGCTCCAGTTCGCGCTCGGTCACCGGCTCCCGGGCCATGCGGTCGAGTTCCTCCCGGAAGATCTCGACCACCCGCTGAGCCTCGGCCGTGCGGGTCTGAGCCGAGACCGCGAACGCGGCGCCGTACCGGCCCGGAGAGAGGTAGCTGTAGACCGCGTAGGCCAGCCCGCCCTCCTCGCGCACGCGCTGGTAGAGCCGGGAGGCCGAGCCGCCGCCCAGAACGTAGGAGGCGACGGCCAGCGGGAAGTAGTCGGGGTGGCGCTGGTTCACCGCCTGGCGGCCGAGCAGGATGGTCGTCTGGGTGAGGTGCTCGCGCTTGATCGTCTCGCTGCCCGGCGTCCCCGGCGCGGCCATGGGCGGGGCCGGGGGCGGCGGCGCCTCCGGGCGGGGCCAGGCGCCGAAGCGCCGCATGATCTCGCGCCGCGCCTCCTCCACCGTCACCGCGCCCACCACGGCGATCACCGTCGTGTCCGGCCGCACGTGCCGGGCGTGAAAGCCCGCGACGTCATCCCGCGTGAGCCGGCCCACCGACTCGCGCGTCCCCTCCACCGGCGTGCCGTAGGGGTGCCCGGGGTAGACGAGCCGAGCCAGCGCGCGGGCGGCGACGGTCTCCGGGTTCTCCTCGGAGCGCTGGATCGCGGCCTGGATCTCGGCCGCCTTGCGCTGGACCTCGGCGGCGGGGAACGCGGGCGTGAGCACGACCTCCTGGAGCAGGTCCAGGCCCAGCCCGAGGTCCTTGTGCAGGACCGACAGCGAGACCGTCAGCGAGTCCCGGCCGGCGCCGGCCTCGAGACGGCCGCCGACGAACTCGATGGCCGCGTCCAGCTCCTGGGCGGTCCGCCGGGCGGTGCCGCGGGTCAGGCTGGCGCCGGTGAGGTGGGCCAGCCCCGCCTTGTCCGGCGGCTCGACGGCGGCTCCGGCCCGGTGGGACACGCGGACGGCGACGATCGGGACGGCCGGACGCTCGGCCACCAGCAGCACGAGCCCGTTCGGCAGCACCTCGCGGTGCGCGAGCGGAGCCGTCGCCACCGCCGCCGGTCGGGCCAGGACGAGGACCGGGACGAGGGCCAGGACGAGGGCGCCGAGCGCACCGGCGCGCGGGCGGGCCGGCCGGCTCACTCCAGCTGCTTCCGGAAGCGAAGGACGGAGAGCGTGAACACGACGGCGCCGAAGATCACGAGCGGCACCACCTCGGGCCAGAGGTACTCGAGCCCGATGCCCTTGAGGACGATGCCGCGCACCACACGCAGATAATACGTGAGCGGGATCAGGCTGGCGAGGACCTGGGCCCCGGGCGGCATGCCGTCGATCGGGAACAGCAGGCCCGAGAGGTAGATCGAGGGCAGGAAGGTGAGGAAGGAGAGCTGCATGGCCTGGGGCACGGTGCGCGAGGCGGCGGAGACGAAGATGCCGATGCCGAGCGTGCCCCACATGAAGACCGCCGACAGCGCGTAGAGCAGCAGCAGGCTGCCCCGGATCGGCACCTCGAACACGAAGTGGGCGACCAGCAGCGCCATCGTCATCTGCCCGTAGGCCACCAGCAGGTTGGGCACGATCTTGCCGAGCAGGAGCTCCCAGCGGCGGATGGGGCTCACCACCAGCGCCTCCAGCGTGCCCTTCTCCCGCTCGCGCACGATGGCGATCGCCATCACGCTGACGGTCGTCTGCATGAGCAGCGCCCCGATCAGGCCGGGGACGATGAAGATGGCCGAGACCAGGTCGGGGTTGTACCAGGCGCGCACCCGGACGTCGACCGGCGGGCGGCGCAGCGCCAGGCCGTCGGTGGTCTCGGCCAGCAGCTCCAGCGACCGCTGGGCGCCGAGGGCGGCGGCGGCGTTGAGGGCCGAGGTGGCCACCTGCGGGTCGGAAGCGTCGACGATCACCTGGACCGCCGCCGACCCCCGGGTCAGGTCGCGGGCGAAGTCCGGCGGGATCACCAGACCGACCCGGACCTGACCGCTGTCGATCAGCCGGGTCAGCTCGCGCCGGCCGGCGGCGATCCGGCGGACGGCGAAGTACTGGCTGTTCTCGAACGCCTCCACCAGCTTCCGCGCCTCCACGCTGCCGGACTCGTCCAGCACGGCGGTGGGCACGTGCTTGACGTCGGTGTTGATCGCCCAACCGAAGATGAACAGCATCGCCACCGGCACGAAGAGCGCCAGCGTCAGCGCCAGCCGGTCGCGGAAGAGCTGGATGAACTCCTTGGCCACGATCCCGGTGAGGCGGCTCCACACGTCAGCCTCCGCTCACGGCTTGCAGCTGCTCGCGCACGCGCGCCTTGCGCTGCCGGTCCACGAATGAGACGAAGAGGTCTTCCACCGTGGGCTCCACCGGCCGCACGGCCTGCACCGGCAGCCCGCGGGCGGCCAGCGCGGCCTCCACCGCGGCCGGCCCCGGGCCGCCGGGCGCGATGATCAGCCGCAGCCGGGCGCCCACCCGGACCACCTCCTCCACCGCGCCCAGGTCGGCCAGGACGTCGGCAGCCTCGCGCAGGGCCGGCGTCTCCACCTCCACCACGGCGGCGGCGAACGCCTCCCGCTTGATCCGCTCCGGGCTGCCCTCGGCGATCAGCCGGCCCTGGTAGATGAAGCCGAGCGTGTCGCAGAGCTCGGCCTCGTCCATGTAGTGCGTGGTGACGACGACGGTCGTCCCCTCGTCGGCCAGCCGGCGGATCAGGGCCCAGAAGATCCGGCGGGAGACCGGGTCCACCCCGGCGGTGGGCTCGTCGAGGAAGACCAGCCGCGGCCGGTGCACGATGGCGCACACCAGCGCCAGTCGCTGGCGGAAGCCTCCGGAGAGCTGGCCGGCCAGCTGCCGCTCGCGCCCGCCCAGGCCGGCCAGGCGCACCATCTGGGCGATGCGGGCCGCGCGCCCGGCGCGGTCCACCATGTAGATGCGGGCGTAGAAGGTGAGGTTCTCCTCCACCGTGAGGTCGTCGTAGAGCGAGAACCGCTGCGACATGTAGCCGATGGCCGACTTGATCCGCTCGGGCTCCCGGCTCACGTCGAAGCCGAGCACCCGCCCCTCGCCCTCGCTCGGCGGCAGGATGCCGGTCAGCATGCGCAGCGTGGTGGACTTGCCCGCCCCGTTGGGGCCGAGAAAGCCGTAGAGCTCCCCGGCCCGGACCGTGAGGTCCAGGTGGTCGACGGCCACCAGCTCGCCGAACCGCCGCGTCAGCCCCCGGGTGACGACGGCCGCCTCGGCGGCGTCCGGCCCGCGGAGGCTCAGGGGCGGATCTCGGCGTCGGCCGGCAAGCCCGGCTTCAGGACGCCCTCCGGGTTGCGCACGGCGATCTTGATGCGGAACACCAGGTTGACCCGCTCCTTGCGGGTCTGCACGTTCCGGGGCGTGTACTCCGCCTCGGAGGCGATCTCCGTGACCTCGCCCGGAAAGACCCGCCCGGGGTAAGCGTCCACCGTGATCGCCGCCGTCTGGCCGATCCGCAGGCGCCCCACCTCCGTCTCCGGCACGTACGCGCGCAGCCAGACGTCGGTCGGGTCCATCAGCGTCACGATCGGCACCCCGGGGTTCACCGTCTCGCCGGCCTCGACGTTCTTGCGGAGCACCACGCCGTCGATCGGGGACAGGAGCCGCGCGTCCTCGAGCCGCGTGCGGGCCAGTTCCAGGGCGGCCCGGGCCTCGTTGAGCCGGGCGCGGGCGGCGTCGACCTCGGCCGCGCGCGGCCCGGCCTGGAGCAGGCTCAGGCGGGCGCGGGCGGCCCGGACCTCGGCCCGG
>DATLZL010000599.1:0-2943 GCA_035574035.1 Binatia bacterium
GCCGAGGCAGCCGAACGGGCCCGGGTCGAGCCACTGTCCCGGCCGGTGGAGGGGCACGTACTTGGCGGCGCAGCCGACGACGTCGCCACCGTCGCCGATCACGATCGTCTCCGGCGTCACCACCCGCGCGATCTCCGCCGCCAGCCGGTGGTGCGCGATCGGCACGTCGTCGGAGGCCGCCCACTCTTCCAGGCGCCGCCGCCCCTCGGCCTCCCGGGCGGCGACGGCCTCGCGCCAGGGGCGGACCCGGTCGGCGACACCGGCCGGCAGCGCGTCCAGGAGCTGGCGGAGCAGGACGTCCAGGTCGGCGACGAGCCCCAGCTCGAGCGGCCGGTTGCGGCCGAGCTCGGTCGGGTCGCAGTCCACCATCGCCACGCGGGCGTTCTCGGCGAAGGTCGGCGGGCGCCCGTAGCCCAGGCGGAAGTCGAGCGGAGCGCCGAGCACCAGCACCACGTCGGCCGAGCCGAGGGCGAAGCCGCGGGCCGAGGCCACGGCGAGCGGGTGGTCGGTGGGGACCGTCCCCCGCCCGGCGCCGTTGGTCACGACCGGCAGGCCGGCGCGCTCGACCAGCGCCCGGAGCGAGGCCGCCGCGTCGTCCCAGTACACGCCGCTGCCGGCGACGACGAGCGGTCGCTCGGCGCCGGCCAGCAGGCCGGCCAGGCGCTCGACGTCGGCCGGGTGGGCCGCCCCCCGCGGGCGGTGCAGGAAGCCGGCCGGCACCGGGGCCAGCCGGTCCTCCACGCGGTTGAGGAGCAGGTCCACCGGGATCTCCACGAAGACCGGACCCGGCCGCCCGGTCAGCGCCGTCCGGATCGCCGTCGCGAGGACCTCGGGGATCTGGCGCGTCTCCACCACCGACCACGCCCCCTTGGTGATCGGCCGCAGCAGCGCCACCTGCTCCATCTCCTGGAGCGCGCCGAGGCCGCGCAGCCCCTGAGGCGCGGCGCCGCCGATCAGGAGCAAGGGGCTGCGCGCCGACCAGGCATTGGCCACGCCCGTCACTGCGTCGGTCACGCCCGGCCCGGCCGTGACCAGCGCCGCGCCGAGACCCCGGGTGAGTCGCGCGTAGGCGTCGGCGGCGTGGGCGGCCGCCTGCTCGTGGCGGACATCCACCAGTCGGATGCCCTCCGTCAGGCAGCCGTCGTAAATGGGCAGGATGTGGCCGCCGCAGAGCGTGAAGACATGGCCCACGCCGGCCTCGCGCAGCACCCGCGCCACCAGCTCGCCGCCCGTCAGCTCGGCCACCGGCCTACCCGGACCCGAGGCGCGGCAGCACGTCGGCGGCGATCGCCTCCAGCTGGTCGCGCTCCTCGGCCGGCTCGCAGATCGCGTTGAGCAGGAAGTACTCGCAGCCGGCGGCGCGGAAGGCGGCCAGCCGCTCGGCGCACTGCTCGGGGGTGCCGATGACGCCGTAGCGCTCGGCCAGCGGGCCGAAGTCCTGGGCGTAGCGGCGGCTCAGCCGCGCCACCCAGGCGGCGCGCGCCCCCTCGTAGTCGCGCCCGACGGTGATGAACGTGAGGTGGGCGGTGGCGAAGCCGTCCAGGCTCCGGCCGTGGCGCGCCGCCGCCTCCCGGATCTTCTCCAGGCTCTGGCGGTAGCGCTCGGGCGTCACCACGTAGGAGACCCAGCCGTCGCCCTGGCGGGCGGCGCGGGCCAGCGCCGCGTCCGAGCGGCCGCCGATCCAGATGGGCGGCCCCGGGCGCTGGACCGGCTTGGGGTCGATCGAGACGCCCTCGAAGGAGGTGAACCGGCCCTTGAAGGTGGCCGGCGTGTCGCGCCAGAGGGCGCGCACCACCTCGATCGCCTCCGTCACCCGCGCCCCGCGCTCGCGGTGGGGCACGCCGCAGGCCTCGAACTCCTTGGGGTTCTCGCCGCCCACGCCGACGCCGAAGATCAGCCGGCCGCCGGAGAGCGCGTCGAGCGTCGCCGTCACCTTGGCCGCCACCGCCGGCGGCCGCAGCGCCAGCAGGTACACCGCGGTGCCGAGCCGCAGGCGGGTGGTGATCGCGGCATAGGAGGCGAGCAGGGTCAGCGACTCGTACAGGGGCAGGTTGAAGGAGATGTGGTCGCCGCACCACACCGAGTCGAACCCGAGCGCCTCCACGCGCCGCACCAGGTCCCACTGCTCTGCCGGCGGGTGCAGCGACAGGAACGCCCCGAAGCGCATCAGCGCGGGAAGGCCTCGCGGAGGCCGCCGTCCACGGTGAGCGTGCAGCCGGTGGTCTTGGCCGACCGGTCGGAGGCCAGGAACAGCACGGCCTCGGCGACGTCCTCGGGAAGGACGCGCACGCCGAGGAGGTTGCGGCGGCGGTAGAAGTCCTCCAGCGCCTCGACGGCGATGCCCTGGGCGGCCGCCCGCTGGCGCCGGACCTCCTCCGACCAGAGCCGCGAGTCCTGGAAGACGGCGTCGGGGTTCACGATGTTGACCCGGATGCCGTGAGGCCCGCCCTCCAGCGCCAGGACCTTGGCCAGCTGGGCCTCGGCCGCCTTGGCCGCCGAGTAGGCGGCGAAGTCCTTGCCCGGCGCCATGACGTTCTTGGTCGCCACGAAGACCACCGCCCCGCCCAGGCCCTGGCGGATCAGCACGCGCATGGCCTCGCGGGCGACCAGGAAGTGCCCGGTGGCGTTGACGGCGAACGAGCGCTCCCAGTCGGCCAGGGACGTGTCGACCACGGACCCGGCGTGGGCGACGCCGGCGTTCGAGACCAGGATGTCCAGGCCCCCGTAGGCCAGGACGGCTTCCTCGAAGGCCGCCCGCACCGAGTCCTCGCGGGTGACGTCCATCCCGAGCCCCAGGGCCCGGCCGGCCCCGGCGGCGGCCGCGATCTCGTCCGCGGTCCGCCGGGCGCCGGCCTCGTCCAGGTCGGCCACGACCACGTGAGCGCCCTCGGCGGCCAAGGCGGCCGAGGCCCAGCTGGCCAAGGTCCTGGCGCTGGAGGGCGG
>DATLZL010000600.1:0-7559 GCA_035574035.1 Binatia bacterium
CCCCGCCGTGCCGGTGCCGGTGTCGTCACTCACGCTGCCTTCCAGGATCCAGATGTGTTCGTCCCCGAGGTGTCGGTGGCGGGGGATCGTCGCCCCGGGGGCGAGGCGCATCAGCACGGCCCGGCGGTCGCCGTCCTCCCAGAGGACTTTCCAGTGGACGCCCGGTCGCCGCTCGACCCACGGCCGGCCGGCCGGGTCCACGTAGAGGCTCACCGGCGTCGTCACGGCAGCTCGACCTCGACCGTTCCGTCCCGGACCCGGACGGGATACACCGGCACCGCGAGGTCGTCGTCCACGCGACAGCGGCCGCTCGACAGGTCGAAGTCGTAGCCGTGCCACGGACAGACGACGGCGTCGGCCTCGATCCAGCCGTCCGCCAGCGGCCCGTCCTCGTGGGGACAGGCGGCGCCGCACGCGTAGAAGCGGCCGCCGCCGGCGTTGAACACCGCGCACACGCGGCCCTCGTGCTCGATCAGGCGGCCGCGGCCGACGGGAACGTCGGCGGCGGCGATCCGGACGACGGGCATCGAGCGGCTAGGATACGATGCGTCCGCCGACGGCGCAACGACGGCCGGGGTCGCGCTCACGCCGCCGAGGACTCGGCCAGGGCGGTGATGACGTAGGTGCCGCTCTTCTCGTCGCGCTCCAGGGTGACGATCTTCTGCTTGGCCGCCTCCTCCAGGAGCTTCGAGAACGTCGAGTAGCCGTAGTAGGACTCGTTGAAGGCCGGATTCTTGCGGATCATCGTCTGCTTGACCATCGAGCCCCACAGCCGCTCCTTGTTCTCCCGCTGCAGGGCCTGGATGGCGTCGATCAGCTGGGCCATGGCCTCCGCCTTCTTCTCCGGCAGCCCGCGCAGGAGGGTGGTCTTCTTGGTCTCCCGGATGAGGTCCTCGTAGAAGATGAACTCGTCACAGTTGGCCACCAGCAGGTCGGAGGAGGAAGACTTGACTCCCAGCCCGATCACGTACCGGTCGTTCTCGCGGAGCTTGGACACCAGCGGCGAGAAGTCCGAGTCGCCGGAGACCAAAGCGAAGGAGTCGATGTGGGTCTTGCCGTAGGCCAGGTCGAGGGCGTCCACCACCATGCGGATGTCGGCCGAGTTCTTGCCGCTGTAGCGCGTCTGCGGGACGTCGATGAGCTCGATGGCCCACTCGTGGAACGGCCGCTTGTACTCGGTGAAGCGGCTCCAGTCGGCGTAGGCCCGCCGGACGATGATCTTGCCCTTCTCCAGCAGCCGTTCCAGGACGAGCTTGATCTCGAACTGCTTGTACTGGGCTTCCGTGACCCCGCGGGCGATGTTCTCGAAGTCGATGAAGAGCGCCAGCTTTCGTTCCCCGTTCATGCCCCTCCTCTGAGTCCCATTGTATAGGCCCCGCCCTCCGGTATAGTGAAACCCGTCGATGGCCCGGATCCTCTACGAGCTCTGGAGGCAGCGCCGCATGAAGCCGAGCGACCCCGCCGTCGCCGCCCGCATCCCGCCCGGCCAGACCCTGACCACCAAGTGGCCGGTCCTGACCTACGGCCGCACGCCCCCGTTCGACCCCCGCCGGTGGTCGTTCCGCTGCTTCGGGCTGGTGGAGCAGGAGGTCCGCTGGACGTGGGAAGAGTTCCTGCGGCTGCCGCGGGTGCGCAGCGTCTCCGACGTCCACTGCGTCACCCGCTGGTCCAAGCTCGACAACGAGTGGGAAGGGGTCTCGATCCACGAGATCATGAAGGCGGTCCGCCTCAAGCCCGAGGCCCGGTACGTGCTCGTGCACGCCGACCCCGACTACACCACCAACCTGGCGCTGGAAGACCTGGTCCAGGACGACGTGCTGCTGGCCCTCAAGCACAACGGCCGCGACCTCGAACCCGAGCACGGCGGGCCGGTCCGGCTGGTGGTCCCCCGGCTCTACTTCTGGAAGAGCGCCAAGTGGGTCCGGGCCTTCGAGTTCCTGGACGTCAACGCGCCCGGCTTCTGGGAGCAGAACGGGTACCACATGCACGCCGATCCCTGGAAGGAGGAGCGGTACGCCGACCAGGAAACGCGGGCGATGCAGCAGATGCGAGCCGAGGCCGCGCGCCGGCTGCGCGAATAATCCTCGGCGGGGGCTTCGCCCCCCTTCCGAAACCTCCCCCCAACAGCCAGACGGCGCGGGCGGGGCCGCGTTCGAAGGCCGGATGCGCGGGCGGAGCAGGTGTTGGAATCCGCCGCGGGCCGGCGCTGGACGGTGGTTACCCGAGTCCCCGGGGCCCGCCGCGGCGGCGGCCGGCGAGGGCCAGCGCGCTGCCGAGCGCCGCCACCCCGGCCATGGTCAGGAACGTCGGGACGAAGCCCACCGCGGCGACCGCCAGCCCGGCCGTCACCGCGCCGAGCGCGATGCCCAGCTCCAGCGCCGTGTAGTAGGTTCCCATCGCGCGCCCGCGGTCGCCGGGCGCGACACGGTCGACGCACCAGGCCATGAGCGCCGGCTGGGCGGCGCCGAACCCGACGCCGTACAGGGCGCCGGCCAGGGTGAGGCCGCCCAGGCTCCGGGTCAGCGCGAGGACCCCGAGGCCGGCCGCCGACAGCGCCATGCCGACCACGCTCACCGGCATTCGCCCCAGCCGGTCCGACAGCCGGCCGCCGTGGCCACGCACCAGGGCCACCACCGCGGCGAAGACGAGGAAGAAGAGTCCGGGATCGAGTCCCAGGTCGTGCGCGAAGAGCGGCAGGAACGAGACCTGGGCGCCGTAGGTGACCATCAGGCAGAACACGAGCGCCGACGGGAAGAGCGCGGCCCGGCTCAGCGCGGCCGGCAGCCGCAGGGGCAGCATGCGGCGCTCACCGAGCGTCTCCGGGATGCCGGCGCAGGCCGCGACGGCCAGCGCGGCCACCGCCGCCGAGACGCCGAAGAGCGTGGCGAACCCGAAGCGCTCGACCACGGCCAGGCCGGCCAGCGGGCCCACCGCCAGCGCGACGTTGGCCGCGGCCCCGAAGATGCCCATCCACTCGCCGCGGCGCTCGGGCGGCGCCAGGTCGGCGACCACCGCGGCGGCGGCCGTGGGGTAGAGGCCCATGCCGGTCCCGTGCAGCAGGCGCACGGCGAGCAGGGCGGGACCGCTGGCGCTCACCCCATAGGCCAGCGAGGCGGCGACGAAGATGGCGGCGCCGACGACGAGCAGCGGTCGGCGGCCGAAGCGGTCGGCGGCCCAGCCGGCCCACGGCTTGACCAACATCGAGGCGAAGGCGAAGGCTCCGATGATCAGCCCCAACCCGCGGTCCGGAATGCCGGCCTGGCGGGCGTAGAGCGGCAGGGCCGACAGCAGCAGGTAGAAGGACAGGAAGAAGGCGAGGCCCCCTGTCCAGAGCAGGACGACGGGCCGGTTCAGAGCACGCGGCGGTGCATGCGCGCGACCCACCAGTGGACCGCGCCGGCGCCGGCCAGCACGGCCAGGCCGAGCACGATCCAGTGGATCTCGCCCCGGGGCTCGGTGTCGCGGTAGTGGAGCAGCCCGACCAGGACGAGACCGCACCCGATCACCGCCGCTCCGGTGCGGGCCCAGGCCAGGAACCGGAGCCAGGCCGGGCGCGAGCGGCCGGCCACGAGGCCGAAGGCGAGGACGGCGATCGAGGCGGCGACGGCGCTGGCCGCCGTCAGCCAGAGCAGCCAGGCCAGCGCCTGCTCGGCGGCGTCGCGGATCGGCCCCAGGAACAGCAGGTGGGCGACGACCCAGGCGAGCACGAGGCCGATGCCCAGCAATCCCAGCAGCCGGATCATGGGGCTGGATTCTAGCAGAGGGCCCTGGGGTACGATCCGCGTCATGGGGCACGGCCACCGGATGACGGCGGCGGCTCGCTCGCGCGGCCGCCTGGTCGTCGTCCTGATGCTGACCGGCGCGTTCATGGTCGTGGAGGCCGTGGGCGCCTGGCTCACCGGCAGCCTGGCCCTGGCCGCCGACGCCGCCCACATGCTGACCGACGTCGGCGGGCTCGCGCTGGCGCTGTTCGCCATCTGGATCGCGGCCCGCCCGCCGACGCCGGCGAAGACCTTCGGCTACTACCGGGCCGAGATCCTGGCCAGCGTCGTCAACGCGCTCATGCTGCTGGTGGTGGCGGGCTGGATCCTGGTCGAGGCCTACCAGCGGATCCTCGCCCCGCGCGAGGTGCTGGGCGGACCGATGATGGCGGTGGCGGCGGCCGGGCTGGCCGTCAACCTGTTCGGCGCCTGGCTGCTGCACCGGGGAGCGGGCGAGAGCCTCAACGTCCGGGCCGCCTACCTGGAGGTGCTGGCCGACGCCCTCACCTCCCTCGGCGTGCTGGTGGCGGCGGTAGTGGTGACGACGACCGGCTGGACCGCGGTGGACCCGCTGACCAGCGCCGGCATCGCGCTGCTGATCGTTCCCCGCACGTGGCGGCTGCTGCGGCAGGCGGTCAACATCCTCCTGGAGGGCGTCCCGTCGCACCTGGAGCTGGGCGAGATCGAGGCGGCCATGCTGGCCGTGCCCGGCGTCCGGCGGGTGCACGACCTGCACGTGTGGACGCTGACCTCGGGCCGGGAGGCCATGAGCGCCCACGTGGTGGTGGACGATCCGGCCGAGAGCGAGCGGCTGCTCGACGAGCTGCACCGGGTGCTGCACGCCCGGTTCGGGATCGACCACACCACGATCCAGCTCGACAAGGCGCCCCCGGCGGTCCTGCGCATCCGGGGACCGGAGGGGTAGCCGAGGTATAGTGGAGCCCGCGAGGAGGCACCCATGACGACCTGCGCGCTCACCGACCGGGCCATCGTGTTGCGGGCCGAGGACGACGTCGCCATTGCCAAGCAGGAGCTGGCCGCCGGGACGGTCCTGGAGGACGTCGCCGGCGGGTTCGAGGTACGGCAGGACATCAAGCCCGGTCACAAGGTGGCCCGCCGGGCGGTGGCGGCCGGGCAGCCGGTGCGCCGCTACGGTCAGATCATCGGCTTCGCCACCCGGGACATCGCCCCCGGCGACCACGTTCACACCCACAACCTGGCCATCGGCCGGCTCTCGGCCGACCGCTACGAGGTCGGCGTGGACGTGCGCCCGGTGGAGTACTACCCGCCCGAGCGCATGCGGCACTTCGAGGGCTTCAAGCGCGAGGACGGCCGGGTGGGCACGCGCAACTACGTGGCCATCGTCTCGACCGTGAACTGCTCGGCCAGCGTGAGCCAGTTCGTCAAGGACCGCTTCCGCGACGTCCAGCGCGACTACCCGAACGTCGACGGGGTCATCGCCATCACCCACAAGTCGGGCTGCGGCACCCGCCTGTTCGGCGAGGACCATTTGGCCCTGCAGCGCGTGCTGGCCGGCTACGCCAAGCATCCCAACGTGGCCGCCTACATCCTGATCGGCCTCGGCTGCGAGGTGAACCAGGCGGCGGTCATGGTCGAGCGTCAGAAGATGGCGCTGCCCGGCCACCCCGAGCGCCGGCCGACGATCCTGACCATCCAGGAGACGGGCGGGGTGCGGAGGACCGTGGAGCGGGCGGCGGCCGAGATCGCGAAGGTCCTGCCCCAGGCCAACGCCGCCCGGCGCACGCGGCAGCCGGTCTCCGAGCTGGTGCTGGCCACCAACTGCGGGGGCTCCGACGGCAACTCCGGCATCACCGCCAACCCCGCGCTCGGCTGGGCGGTGGACGAGCTCGTGCGCTACGGCGGCACCGGCGTGCTGGCCGAGACGCCGGAGATCTACGGCGCCGAGCACCTGCTGGTGCGCCGCGCGATCAACGAGGGCGTCGCCAAGAAGCTGCTGGACCGGTACCAGTGGTGGGAGTGGTACTGCCGCGGGATCGAGGCCCTGGACAACAATCCGGCCCCCGGCAACAAGGCCGGCGGCATCACCACCGTCTACGAGAAGGCGCTGGGCGGGGTCACCAAGGGCGGGACCACGCCGCTGATGGACGTCTTCCTCTACGGCGAGCCCATCACCACCCGGGGCTTCGTCTTCATGGACACGCCGGGGCACGACCCGGTCTCGATCACGGGCCTGGTCGCCGGCGGCTGCAACATCATCTGCTTCACCACCGGCCGCGGCTCCGTCTTCGGCTGCAAGCCGGTGCCCTCGATCAAGCTGGCCACCAACTCCCTCGTGTACCGGCACCTCGAGGAGGACATGGACATCAACTGCGGCGTGATTGTGGAGGGCACGCCGGTCGAGGAGGTGGGCCGGCGGATCTTCGAGGCGATCATCGCCGTGGCCTCCGGTCAGCGGACCAAGAGCGAGCTGGCCGGGGTGGGGGAGGAAGAGTTCGCGCCCTGGATCATCGGCCCGGTGCTCTGACGGGAGCCGGGCGTCACCGCCCGGCCCGGATCAGGACGGGACGACGGTGACGACGAGGCCGATCGAGGCCAGGATGTTGCCCACGCGCACGCACTCCGGCTCCGGGCCGACCTTCACCACCGCCTTGCCGGTGGTGTGCACCTGCCAGGCGATCTCCCAGCCCTCGGCCTCGCTGCAGGCGATGGCTTTCTGGAGCTGCCGGACGACCTCCTCGAAGGTGTGACAGTCGCAGTTGTGCAGGATGGTCATCCACGGGGGCGCCTGGGCCGTCCCGGTGTCGGCGACCTCCTCGACCTCGGGAGTCGTGAGCGTCCGCTCGACCATGGCCCGATTCTACCGCCGGCCCGAAGGGCCGGTCAGGCGGGCCGGCGGCCCTCGCCCAGGGTGGCGTGGCTGCGCTTGGGCACCAGCGCGGTGCGGCGGAACGTCATGACGCGCTCGCCCCGCTGGTTGGTCACCCGCGTCTCGACCGTCACCGTGCCCCGGTCGCCCCGGCTCGACTCCCGGACCGCCAGCACCGTCGACTCGGCGTAGAGCGTGTCGCCGATGAACGTCGGCGCCTCGTGGACGATCCGCTCGATCTCCAGGTTGGCGATGGCCCGACCCGAGATGTCGGCCACCGTCATGCCGATCCCGATGGCGAACACGAGCGGCCCCAGCACGAGCCGCTGTCCGTGCTCGGTGCAGGTGGCGGCGTAGTGGGCGTCGCTGTGCACCGGGTGCTGGTTCATGGTGAGCAGCGCGAACCACGTGTTGTCGGCCTCGGTGACGGTCCGGCCCGGCCAGTGCCGGATCACCTCGCCGACGGTGAACTCCTCGAGGTAGCGGCCGTAGGCCATCAGCGGGCCGGGGCGGCGGCCGCCACCAGGCGGCCGAGGGCGCGGCGCTCCCGGTCGACCTCGGTCGGCGTCACCAGCAGCTGGGCGGCGTCACGGTAGTAGCGCTCGACGGGGAACTCCGTGATGTAGCCGTACCCGCCGTGGATACGCAGGGCGTCCAGCGTCGCCGCGGCCGCCACGTCGGCGGCGAAGACCCGGGCCATCAGCGCGGCCGCCGGAGCCCGGTCGGCGGCGCAGTCGGCCAGCAGCAGGCGGGCGGCGGTGATGTCCGTGGCCATGTCGGCCAGCGCGAGCTGCACGGCCTGGTGCTCGGCGATCGGCTTGCCGAACGCCACCCGCTGCTGGGCATAGCGGAGGGCGCTCTCGAAGGCGGCCTGGGCCACGCCGAGGCTCACCGCGGCCAGCGCCCGGCGGAGGTCCGCCGTGGCCGCCTCGCCGGCCCCGGCCGAGGCC
>DATLZL010000601.1:0-2561 GCA_035574035.1 Binatia bacterium
GTGGTCTCGGATCTCCGCCAGAGCTCCGGGACGACGGCCCGGCCCAGCACCAGGTTGACCAGCGAGATCCACGGCACGCGCGAGACCGCGCGACCGATGATCTCGCTCACCCATGACACCCGGTAGCACACGACCATCGGCGTGCCGAGCAGGGCGGCCTCGAGCGTGGCCGTCCCCGAGGCGACGATCAGGACGTCGGCGGCCCGCATGACGGTGTGGGCGCCGCGGTGCAGTTGCAGGGGCGGGCCCCCCGCGAGGTGGGCTGCCACCGCTTCAGGCTCGACGGCTGGAGCCAGCGCCACGACGAACCGGGACCCCGGCCGGCTCGCACGAATGATCCGGGCCGCGTCCCGCATGAGCGGCGCCAGGCGCTCGATTTCCCGCTGCCGGCTGCCCGGCAGCAGGCCGACGACCGGCTCGGCGTCCCCGACGCCGAGGGCGCGGCGGGCCTGCGACCGCGCGGGCGCGGCGGCGACCTCATCCAGGACCGGGTGGCCGACGAAGATTGCCCGCACGCCGGCCCGGGCATAGATGGGAGGCTCGAACGGGAGCACGGCGAGCACCAGGGACACGTACCGGCGGATCGTCTCGATCCGCCCCGGACGCCACGCCCAGATCTGGGGAGCCACGAAGTAGACGACCGGAACCCGGGCCGCGTGGGCCACTCGGGCGAGCCGGAGGTTCAAGCCGGGAAAGTCGACCAGCACCAGGGCGTCCGGCCGGTCCGTCTGCAGTGCGGCCGCCAGGCGGCGGAAGACACGCCGCAGGGCCGGCAGGGCCCGGATCACCTCGCTGAAGCCGACGACGGCCGTGTCGCGCGCGTCGACCAGCAGCCGGACGCCGGCCTCCGCCATGCGGGGCCCGCCCATCCCGTAGAGTCGGACGTCGGGGGCCAGGACCTGCAGGGCCCGTGCGAGCGCGGCGCCGTGGAGGTCGCCGGAGGCCTCGCCGGCCACGAGCATGAGCTGCGGCACGCGCGCGCTCACCGGACTACCCTCCCGGAGCGGCACGTGATCCCCGAGCGCCCGGAGCCGACCCTGGTCAGGGGGACATCGAGGTATTGCCGGCGTGCCGATCGTCGGTCCGGGAGGCAATGTGCGATCGCTTTTCTTGGGCGGCAGCGCCGCGACCGCGCATCGTCGGCAGCAATGGACGGGTTCGGGGAGAGCCACGCGCGCTTGCCGCTCGACGGCCCGAATGAGACCCGCTCCCCCGAATCAACGAACGAGAGGCCCAGACCGGCCACAGGATGACGCGCCCCGTGCCCAGCCAGGCCAGAGCGCCAATCAGTGAGCGACCGGCCGGACCTCTCAGCCCGCAGTGTCTCGCCGTCCCTGGAGGCCACGCAATGCGATTCGTTGTCGGGATCGATGGGGCGAGTCAGGCCCATGCGGTCTGCGTGATCGACGAGACCGCCCGGATCCACTGGCAGAGCCCCGTGCCCCCCACCGCCAAGGGCCTCACCGAGCTCCTGGGTCGCCCGCGTCGCTTCCGTCAGCGCGGCGCCCTCCGGGTCGCGCTCGAACGTCCCTCCGGCCTGCTCGTCGATACGCTGATCGACGCCGGCGCCGAGGTCGTGCCCATCCACCCGAACGCCCTCAAGGCCGGTCGCCGGCGCTACTCGGCCGCCGGCGGCGAGAGTGATCCCGGTGACGCCTTCATCCTGGCCGACCTGCTCCGCACCGACGGGCATCGCTTCCGCCCGCCGCGCGTGCCCTCGGATGAAACCCGCACGCTGCGCGCCCTCGTGCGCGGCCGCGACGACCTCATCGCCCAGCGCGTCGCCCTCGCCAATCAGCTCCGCGCCCTGCTCGAGCGCTTCTGGCCCGGCACGGCGGCCATCTTCGCCGACGTCGCCTCGCCCATCGCCCTGGCCCTCCTCACCCGCTACCCCACGTCCCAGAGCGCCGCCCGCCTGGGCGAACAGCGCCTCGCCCAGTTCCTCCGGCAACACGCCTACGGCGGCCGCCGGCCAGTCGCCGAGTTGCTCGACCGCCTTCGCAGCGCGCCCCCGAGCCAGGTCGGCGAGGCCGAGGCGGAGGCCAGCGGCGAAGTCGTCCGCGCCCTCGTCGCCGTCGTCTCCCGCTGGGCGTGCAACAGACGGCTGCGGCGCGCCCTCACCACCCTCGCCGATAACTCGCGTCACGGCTCCCGGTGGGCGGCGCTCGTCTACCAGCGCGCTCGGGCGCGTGGCTGCCGCCATCAACACGCGATCCGCATCCTCGCCCGCGCGTGGAGTCGCATTCTGTGGCGCTGCTGGCAGCACCGAACGCCTTACGACGTCGCGCGCCACCGCGCCGCCGCGCTCGTCGCCGCATGGGGTTGACACAGGATGTCTCATTCCACACCGAGCAGCGTGAGGCCGGCGGCGTCGGCGGCGGCGATGCAGGCCGGCCGGTCCAGCACCGCCACCCGTCCGGCCTCGAAGGCCAGGACGGCCGCCGAGCCGGCCACGGCGGCGGCGACCGTCTCGGACCCCACCAGCGGCGTGTCGACCCGGTAGTCGTGCGCGGGCGCCGGAGCCTTCACGATGACGGCGCCCGGGCCGCCGAGACCGGTAC
>DATLZL010000602.1:0-4839 GCA_035574035.1 Binatia bacterium
CTGGTCCTGGTGCTCGGGTTCGTCCCGCTGCTGCCCCGCCTCGTCCCCGCCGAGCCCACCCAGCGTCTGGTCCGCGCCGTCGTCGCCGAGCACGTGCGCGCCGTCATGTGGGGCGCCCGGCGGCCGGACGTCGTCCCCGCCGCCCTGCCCTGGCTCACGCAGGAGACCGGCATCGCCCTGCGCAGCGTCTTCGCCGGTGACGACCAGCTGACCCTGATCGGCGCCGAGCCCGTCTACCTCGACCAGCGCCGGGGACTTGCCGTCCACTACCGCGACGCCGACGGCCACCACGTGACCTACGTCGTCCTGCCGGCCCCGGGCCTCGCGGTGCCCGACCGCCAGCGCCGCCAGGTCGACCGCTGGCGCCCGGCCTTGCTGCACGACAGCGGCTTCTCCGTGTGGCTGTGGAAGCACGGGGAGCTCGCCTGCTTCCTCGTCTCCGACATGGTGTCGGAGACCGACCTGACCCGGTTCCGCGATTACTTCGTCCGCGTGCGCTCGGCCACCGAGCCGGTGCCGGCGTACTGAGGGGATTCAGGGCGCGACGGGGATCCCTCCCCGGTCGAGGACCGATCAGGCGCCGATGTCCACCGCCTCCATCGCGGCCGCCTGGAGGCGCTCGTCGGCGGTCAGCAGGTCCAACCCCTCGAGCTCGCGGCGCGCCAGGACGAAGGTGGCGAGGTGAATGGCGTCCGGAGCCCGCAGCGCCCGGCGTGGCGCGACGACGCAGGCGAGGTCGCAGACCCGCCGGGAGACCTCCCACACTTCGCAGCGCGCCCAGATCGCGGCCAGGGCCCGCTCGGCATCGGCGATTCGCGCCTCGCCGGCCAGACCGAGGGCCCGCAGCCGGATCAGGGCTCGGGACGATTCCACCACCGACAGTCGCGACGAGACCAGGATGCGCGCCGACCCGATCCGCCTTTCGATCTCCGGCGACGTGCCCCCCTCGAGCGTCGCCCGCAGCACCGCCGAGGTGTCGAGGTAGAGCGGCGGACCGAGGACGGGATCAGGCTCGATCGCCGCGGACCTCGTCCAGCAGCCGGGCGGCCGTCCCCGGAGGCAGCCCCAACCCCTCGACCTTCCAAGTCCAGCGCCCCTTGGACAGACTCGGACGGGTCAGCTCACCCGCGTCGGCCAGCGCCTGGAGCCGCTCCTCGGCCGAGTCCCGGGCCGGTGGCTGGCGGCGCGCCGGGCGGAGTTCGGCCACCACCTCGTCACGGTCGGTGATGAGGACCACCTCCCCCGCCCGAACCAGACGGATGTACTCGGAGAGCCGGGCCTTGAGCTGCTTGACGCCGACGGACTTCACGGCCGGTGGCTCGTCCTCACGCTTGCCACGCCCTCATGGTAGTTACCGGTGGTCACGCCGTCAACGTCCTGGCCACCCGGCCGGCACTCCGGGGCCGCCTGCCGAGCCGGAGGCCGGTCATCGCGCGTCGGGTCCGCGGCGAGCGGCGACGAACGGGAGCGCCATGACCGTGTAGGCGGCCATCGCCACCTCGCTGTCGCCGAAGTTGTACTCGGTCAGCCCGCCGACCAGGAACCCCGCCACCGCCGCCACGCTGCCCACGACCAGCGCCCGCGCCTCGCGCTCGCCGGGTCCGAGCGCCGCCAGCCGGCGCGCCGCCTGCCGGAAGAAGGCCGCGAAGAGCGCGACCCAGGCGGCGAGCCCGACGAGCCCGCGCTCGACCGCCACCTGCAGCGGGGTGTTGTGCAGGTGGCCGCGCCGCTTGTCGGCGAACTCGGGCTCGACGTATCGGGGGTAAACATGCTTGACCTGCCCCGGCCCCACCCCGGTGAGCGGGTGGTCGGCCAGCATCGCGACGCCGCTGCGCCACATGGCCAGCCGCTCGCGGGCCGTCGAGTCGGTCGGATCCACGATGCTCTCGGCTCGCCGGCGCAGCCCGGGCGTCGCCAGCACCGCCACGACGAGCACCACGACGCCGGCCGCCAGCAGCAGGCGGCCGCGGCGCACCAGGCCCAGGAGCACGGCCGCTCCGGCCAGGAAGCCGAGCCACGCCCCGCGGACGTAAGTCAGCGCCAGACCGAGACCACCCAGCAGCCAGGCGAGCCAGCGCCAGCGCCGGCCCGGCGCCGCCTGCAGCAGCGACGGCAGAGCGGCCAGGAGGACGAGCGACAGCACCCCGGCCAGCGTCATGTAGATCGAGTAGAAGGCGTGGGCGCGCTCGCACTTGCGGGCCACGCGGCCGAGCAGCGGCGCCAGGGAGGTCAGGCCCGGACAGAGCGCCACCTGCAGGCTGCCGACCAGCCCCAGCACCGCCGCCAGCGCGAGCAGTGCCGTGAGCAGCCACTGGGCCTCGCGGCGGTCGGCCACCGCGTCCAGGACGACGTAGAAGGTGACGACGAGGAGCAGGCCGCGCGCGGCGCCGAGGCTCTCGAGGGGGCGCGGCGAGAGCAGCACGGCCAGGAGCGAGGCGGCGACCCAGGCGGCGAAGGAGCCGGTCAGCGGCCAGCCGGCCGGCCGTGCGCGCCCCGTGGCCAGGCGCCAGACGAGCCGGAGGGCGAGCGCGGCCAGCGCGGCCTGGGCCAGCGTGATGGAAACCCCGAGCCCGAGGACGAACGCGGCCAGCAGGCCCGCGCGCAGGCGCTCGTCGAGCACCCGGCGTGGGGAGGTCAGAGCTCGGCTCTCAGGTAGCGCCCGATCGCGGCCAGGTACGCATCGAAGTCGCCGAGGTCCTCCCGGAGCACCCGGTAAACCCGCCGGTCGTCCAGCCGATCGTAGAGGTGCACCAGGACGTTCCGGAAACGGACCATCCCCGCCAGGCGCCGCTCCAGGTCGACATCGAGGGCTCCGAGCTCACGGAGCACGGTCATGCAGTCGGCATAGTCCCGGGGACTCCGCCCGCCCCGTCGGGCCGCCACGTGATTGCAGATGTCGAGCGCGGCCTCCGTGGCCACGATCAAGAGGTACTTCGCGCTGTTCAGCGTGCGGCTGTCGCGGAGGAAGTCGGCCTCCGCGGCGGTGGCGAGCTCACGGAGCTGGCGCACCGCGTCCCGGAGATGCCCGGCCAGCTCGCGCAGGCGGTCCACGTTCACGTCAGGCACTCAGGACCTCCCGCAGGTACGCCCGGGCGAAGGGCTGGAAGTCGAAGTACTCGTCCCAGGTGCGGGCCCGGAACTCGGCCACCCGCTCGGGGTCCCGCTCCATCACCGGCCGGCCCTGCAGCGCGTGGTAGCGGAAGGCCGGCGCGGCACCGTTCAGGACCCGGACGTCGACGGCCCGGCCCAGTTCCAGGCTGAGGTCGGCGGCGAGGTCGACGACGTAGCGGTCGGGCTCCTCCGGGGTCCGCGCGAGCAGCAGCGCCACGTCGAGGTCGCGGGCCCGCTCCCCCTCGAGGAAGGAGCCGTGGAGGAAGGCGGCGACGACTTCCGGCAGCGCCTCCAGGCGTCGGCGCAGGCGATCGACGACTTCCGCCTCCGTCACCGACGCTCGCCGCGCCACCGTCAGTACGCGTTCTTGCCGGCGAAGCCGCGCCAGAGCGTGAGCAGCAGGATCTTCAGGTCGAAGGCGAGCGACCAGCGCTCGATGTAGTAGAGGTCGTACTCCAGGCGCTTCTCGAGCGACGTGTTACCCCGCCAGCCGTTGATCTGGGCCCAGCCCGTCATGCCGGCCTTGACCTTGTGGCGCAGCATGTAGCCGGGGAAGCGCCGGCGGAACTCCTCCACGAACACCGGCCGCTCGGGCCGGGGGCCCACCAGGCTCATCTCGCCGCGCAGGACGTTCACCAGCTGCGGCAGCTCGTCCAGGCTGAAGCGCCGCAGCCAGGCGCCCAGGCGCGTGCGCCGCGGGTCGTCCTCGGTCGCCCACACCGGCCCCGTCTCGGCCTCGGCGTCGGCCCGCATGGTGCGGAACTTCAGCATCCGGAACGCCCGCCCGTCGAGCCCCATGCGCTCCTGCCGGAGCAGCACCGGGCCGGGCGAGGTGGCCCGGACGGCGGCCGCGATGGCCAGCATCAGCGGCGCGGCCAGGACGAGCCCGACGCCGCCCAGCACGAGGTCGGTCGCCCGCTTGAGCACGCGGTTCCAGCCGTGCAGCGGCGACTCCCGCAGGTGGATGAGCGGCACCCCCTCGAACTCCTCCACCCCGCCCCGCAGCGTGGCCAGACCGTAGACGTCCGGCACCAGGTTGATCGTGACGGGGTCGTCGCCGATCTCGGCCAGCACCGCCGGCAGCCGCCCGTACTCGGCCTGGGCCAGCGCGACGAACACGAGGTCCACCGGCTCGCGGTCGAGCACGGCGCGCAGCTCCTCCAGCTTGCCCAGCCACGGCACGGGCGGCGGGCCCTCCGGTCGCTCGCCGACCAGCCCGACGACCTGGACGCCCACGTCCGGCCGGCGCCGCAGCGCGCCCACGATCTCCGTCACCGGGTCGCCGCCCCCGACCACCAGGGCCCGCCGGCGGTTGAGCCCGCGGCGACGCGCGAACCGGAGCCCCTCCCGGAAGGTGGCCCGCCAGAGGCTCAGGACGACGATCGAGAGCGCCCAGAAGTAGAGGATCACCACGCGGGAGTACTCGTAGCCGCGGAAGACGAACGTCATCACCGCGATCAGGACCAGCACGCCCAGCGTGGAGGCCTTGGCCACGTCCGCCCACTCGCCCAGGCGCGAGCCCAGGCGCCGGGGCCGGTAGAGGCCGAAGGCGTGGAAGGCCACGCCCCAGACGATCAGGATGGGGACGAGCTGCAACAGGTAGTCGCCGAGCGGGGGAACCTCGGGCGTGACCAACGGCGGCCCGACCACGTAGAAGCGCAGGCCGTAGGCGGCCAGCCAGCAGGCGCCGACCAGGACCAGGTCGGAGGCGAGCGCCAGGTGCTCGAA
>DATLZL010000603.1:0-11295 GCA_035574035.1 Binatia bacterium
CCGCCCGTCGCCAGCTCCAGCCCGATCTCGAAGGGCACCCCGACGGTGGCGCTCCACCGCGGCGAGGCCGCGACCACCGAGAACCTCCCGGGGCCCGACACGCCGGCCAGGGCGCCTCCGCCCTGGAAATAATTCGTGCCGTCGGTCTTCGGACACGAGAACCCCAGGGCTCCGGGGCCCCGCTCGCACGTGAAGATGTCGCCGAGAGAAAAGACACCGGACCCTCCCCGGTCCGACTTGATCTCGCCGCTGAACCCGACGCTCGCCGACGCGCCCATGTTGGAGCCCACGCGATCGGCCCTGATCCCGCCCTCGATCTCGAAGTTGACCGTGAACTCGACCACGCCCGGGGGGCCGTCGATGACGAAGCCCCCGTAGAGAAACCTCGCCCGCGCGCCGGCCTCCGTGTGCCCGCCGGAGAAGGGGGAGATGTTCGGATCGCAGAAGGGGCACGGCGGGGTGGCCCGGTTCTGCCAGTGGGCGAACGAGCGGGCGCTCAGGATCGGGATGAGCTGCTGGGACACCACGTTGCCCGCCGCCGCCACCGCCTCCGATTGGGCTGTCGCGCCGGTCTGCTCCCAGTTCTGGCTGCTGTCCCTGCCAACGGGCAGGCTCGAGGAGCTGCTCGTTCCCCCCTGCCCCACGCCGAACTGATCGGTCGTGCCCACCCCCACCTCGAAGGTGAACGCGGCGGCGGTCCCCGGCCAGCCCGAGACGGAGGCCGCCAGGGCCAGCCCGGCCGCCGCCCGGGCCACGGGGGCCGCGAACTCGAGCCATTGCTTGACGAGGGCCGGACGGGCCCACGCTCTTCCTAGGAAGGTCAGAAGCACTCTCATGGCCGTACCCCTGTCCTCACGTGCAGAATGCCATCCAAGAGGCAGGGTAGGAGCAGGCCCGCGCCCGGTGGGGTGGAACTTGGGTGGAATTTCGGTGACGCCGGTCGACCGCGGGGCGCCCCGGGACTGCGGGGGGTGGCGGCGGACGGTGACGCCGAGGCCCGCAGGCCGGGCCGCTACCGGGAGCGCCCGCCGAGCTCCTCCAAGAGGGCTCGCGCCTCCCGGAGGTCCCGCGTGCCCTGCCCCTCGGCGAACCAGCCGTACGTCTCGGCCAGCAGCCGACGGGCCTGCGCCGCCCGGCCCTGCCGCCGCCACAGCCGGCCGAGACCCAGGGCGGCACGCAGCTCGAGGGACCGGGCGCCCTGGCGGCGGGCGATCTCGAGCGCCGTCTCGAAGGACGCCTCGGCCTCGTCGGCCCCGGCCGGCCGTCCCCGGGGCGGTGCCCCGGTCCCCACCTCGTTGCGCGGGCCGCCCCTGGCCGGAGCCAGCAGCTCGCCCTGCAGGCGGTAGAGGTCGGCCTGGTGCATGTGCTCGCCCGTCTTGTCCGTCAGCGCCAGCGCCTCCCCCACGACGCCCAGCGCGGCCTCGATCTGGCCGCGCCGACGGTAGGCCTCGGCCAGCAGCGCCGAGAAATACGGGCGGCCGAGCGCCTGGCCCACCGCCCGCAGCCGCTCCATGCCCCGGAGGATCTCCGCCAGCCCCTCCGCCCCCGCCGCCGCCAACGCCCAGCCGCGCAGGATGGAGCCCATGGCCGCGAACTGGGGGATGCCCTGCGTCTCCGCAGCCGCCACCAGCGTCTCGGCCTGCTCGCCGGCCTCGCGGACCTCGCCGCGCGCCTGGTGGAGGAAGGCGGTCCAGAAGCGCGCGAACGCCACCCCGAAAGGGTACGCGAGGTCCTCGGCGATGCGCAGCCCCTGCCGGACCCGGGCCAGAGCCTGGTCGGGGTATCCCCGATACCAGAGCGCCAGCGCGGCCCAGCAGTGGCAGAGGACCTGGGGGTCGTCGCCGTAGAGGAACACCAGGGGGCGGTGCTGCTGGGGGTCCCAGAGCGCGAGACCCTGCTCGGCGTGGGCCTGGGCACCCGCGAAGTCTCCGCGGAAGAAGAGGTTGCCGCCCTGCATCATGTGGGCGACGAGCAAGAGGCTCGGATCCTCACGGCGCTCGGCCAGGCGCAGCAGCTCCTCGGCCGACGCGTTCTTGCGCTCCATCGAGCTCCACCCGTAGTAGAAGCGGCTGAGCCCGACGACGACCGGGAAGAGGTTCGGCGTCTCCCCGAGCTGCCGGCACAGCTCCCGGGCCCGCTCGTAGACCGCCCGCACCTCCGGCGCCGTGTAGCCCCGGGTCACCATGAGCGGCACGGCCAGAGCCACCCGGAGCGCCAGTTCCTCTTCCGCGCGCTGCCGGACGTCCGGCAGCGCCGGGACCAGGTCGAGCGCCCGCTCCAGGAGATCGATCGCCTCACGATGCGCCGACCGCTGCACGGCGGTCCGGGCCGCCCGGGCCAAGTGCCGCACCGCGCGCAGGGGGTCCCGTCCGCGCTCGAAGTGCATGGCGAGCTCGGCCGCCATCTCCTCCCCCCGCAGGCCCGGCAGCCGTTCGAGCCCCTCGCCGATCCGGCGGTGGAGCAGCACGCGCCGGGCGATCCCCACCCGCTCGTACAGGACCTTCCGGTGGAGCGCGTGCCCGAACCCGTAGCGGCCCGCCAGCGTGCCGTCCGGCAGCGGCTCGGCACCTCGCGCGACCAGGAAGTGCCCGCGCCGGGCCAGGCCCTCGCAGCAGTGCTCCACGCGATCCCACGGCTCGCCGAGCGCCGCCGCCACTGCGGCGGCCGAGAACTCGGCGCCCGCCACGCTCGCCGCCTCCAGCACCCCCTGCTCCTCCGCCGGGAGGGCGTCGAGCTGGCACTCGATCAGCCGGCGCAGGGTGTCGGGCACGCCCGCGGCCACCTCCTCCGGGCGGCCGCGCAGGTGCCACCGCCCCTCCTCCTCGCCGATCCAGCCGCGGTCCACCAGGAAGTCCACCAGGCTCACCATGTACAGAGGGTTGCCGTCCGAGTTCTGGTGGATGAGGCCGGCCAGCTCGCGGAGCTCGGGCGAGGTCTCCGTCGCAGCGCCGAACCGGACCGCCAGATACCGGGCCACGTCGGCGGCGTCGAGACTGCCCAGCGCCAGCTCGGTGCACCGGCCGTGCGCCTGGAGGTCCTCCTTCACCGCGCGGAGCGGATGCCCCCGGGCGATCACGTCGGCCGGCCGGCAGGTGGCGATCAGCAGCAGCCGGGCCGGCTCCTCCCGCCGCGCCAGGCACTGGAGCAGATCCAGCGTGGAGTAGTCGCTCCACTGGAGATCCTCCAGCCACAGGGCCAGCGGGTGCCGCGCGGTCAGGGCCTGGAGCGCCTCGGCCATCTCGCGCAGCATCCGCTCCTTGGAGGCGCCGACGACCTTCCGCTGGAGCGCCTCCAGCTCGCCCTCCGCCAGGAGGGCGGGCATCTGGAGCAGCCAGGTGGGCGCATGGCGCCGCAGGAGCGCCAGCAGCGCCTCGCCGTCAGCCGCCTGACAGAGCCGTTGGAGCGCCTCCAGCACCGGGAGGTAGCCTTCGACGCCGCCGTGGTGCTCGACGCACTGGCCCCGGGCCAGGCAGACCTGGCCGGCGGGGGCGACCTGGTCCCAGAAGGCCTGCACCAGGGCCGTCTTGCCGATCCCCGGTTCGCCCGTCACGAACACCACCTGGCGCTGGCCGGCGAGGGTCCGCCCCAGGCGGTCGTGGAGCTCGGCGAGCTCGCGCTCTCGCCCCACCAGCACGTCGCGAGGAGGCCTGTCCGGGGCCAGGTGCGCTGGACCAGGCCGGGACACCGGGACCGGGAGGAGCGGGGCGATGAAGCGCCAACCCCGTCGGGGCACCGTTTGGATGAACCGCGGGGTGCCGGCGCAGTCGCCGAGCGCCCGCCGCAGCTCGTACACCGACTTCTTCGGCAGCCCGTCGGCCCCGTGGGTAGCCGGCCAGATCGCCTGCAGCAGCTCGGCCTTGGTGACGAGGACCCCCGCGCGCGCCACCAGGTGGGCGAGCACGGCGAAGGTCTTCGGCCGGAGCGGCACCGGCCGGTCGTCCCGCCAGACCTGCTCGTTAGCGGGATCCAGGCGGAACGGAGGGAAGGAGACCGTCTGCCGCGGCGTCATGGTCCGCTCCTTGGCTCCCGCGTCCGGCGTGGGACCTTCCCGGCATGATACTCCGACCCGCGAGCTGTTGCCGGCTGCCCCATGCTGCCCCATACTCAATCCCTCCGGGGGTGCCAGACTCACCGTCGCCGTGCCCTGCACCGCCCGGGACTGTCACAGCCTGGACCGCGCCCTCGAGCGGCACGCGGAGTGGAAGGCCGAGCTACGCCGCCTGCACCTGGCCGACGAGCTGCTCGCGCTCCCGCTGGTCGTCGGCGCCCTCACGCGGGAGGTGCGGGAATTCGCGGCCGGCCAGGCGCGGCTGATCGAGGAGGTCCGGGCGCTGGCCCCTACCCAGAGCCTGCCCACGCGGCCGCTCGCGCGCGCAACCCTCTGGGGACTGCTGGCCGGGATCGTCAGTTCCGACATGATGGTGACCCCGGCGGGATTCGAACCCGCGATCTCGACCTTGAAAGGGTCGCGTCCTGGGCCAGGCTAGACGACGGGGTCAGCCACCCGAGTATAGCAGCGCACCGTCGAGCCGCGCGGTCAGCCGGCCGGCCGGACGACCGTCCGGACCTCCACTCGCTGCCCGAGCTGGTAGCGCGCCGGCGTCGGCACGACCACCGTCACCGGCCCGCGCGGCGACTCGACGGTCAGGCGCCCGCTCGGGTCCACCGCCAGCACGCCGCCGCGCACGGTGGCGTACTCGCTCGGGCCGCCGGAGGGCGGCGGCGCTTGCTCGGAGGCGGGGGCCACCGGCTGGCCGGCCGGAGCGGGCACCAGCGGCTGCACCTCCACCGCGACCCGCACCGCATCGCCCGGCTTGAAGGTCGCCGTCCCCGGCCGGGCGCCCCAGACCTCGACGGGGCCCCGTTCGGTCTGGATCACGATGATGCCGGCCTCGGTCACCCGGGCGACGGTGCCGGACATCTCCGTCGTGTCGGCGCTGCCGGCGGGGACGAATCCGGCCGGGGGCGGCGTCACCGTCACCAGATCGGCCGGCGGAGCCACCTCGCCGCGGATGGTGCGGACCTGGTGGAGCTGCAGACCGGCGAACTGGTCGGGCGAGGCCTTGATCCGCACGATCCGGTCGCCCTGGCGCAGCGTGATCGTGCCGGCCCGCTCGTCCCAGGTCCAGACCTCGCCGGTGTGAACGGTTCCTGTCACGGGGGCCGGACGGGGATCGGTGGCCGCGCATCCGGCCAGCGCGAGCGCCGACGCGGCCATGACAAGGCACCTGAACTTGCGCATCGTGAGCACCTCCTGCGAGACTCGGACCTCGTGACCGACCGCTCCCTGCCCGCCGAGCTCGTTCGTCGTCTCACCGACGATCCGTGGGCCCGCTCGCTCGGGGTTGAGTATCTCGAGGTCCGGCGCGGCTATTGCCGGGCCGCGCTCCGTCTGGCTCCCCATATGGTCAACCACCTGGGATCGCCCCACGGCAGCGTCGTCTTCGCGCTGGCCGACGCCGCCTTCGGCGTGGCCTGCAACACCCACGGCGTGCCGTCCGTGGCGCTCAGCGTCACCATCGGCTTTCTGTCCGCGCCCGGCCCCGGCAGCCGCCTGACCGCGGAATGCCGCGAGCGACGCCAGGGCCGACAGGCGGGATTCTACGAGGTCAACGTGACGGCCGAGGACGGCACGCCGGTGGCCATCCTGCACTGCGTCGCCCACCGGCTACCGGCGCCCACCTCGCCGCCTTCGCCCCACCCCTGAGCTGGCGGGACACTCGAACGGCTCCGGCACAACTCACGGCGACTCGCTCCCGAACCCCAGGCGGAACGAGGTGACGCGGACGCGATAGGTCGTCGCACCCGCCACCGCGGGCACGGTGGCCACGAACGGCGCGCTGCCGCCCTGCCGGATGACGGGGCTGACGAAGGCGATCCCTCGCGCGACCACCCGACCTCGGCTGTCCAGCGCCTCGGCCGTGACCGAGACGTCGTGCACATCCAGCCGGGCGTCGTTGAAGATGCGGCCCTCGACGCGCGCCCGTTCGGCCGTGCGGTCGACGGTCCACGTGATCCTGAAGCTTTCCTGGGCCCGGACGCAGGTCGCCGCGGAAACCACCAGGATGGCGGTCACGGCCAGTACGGAGCGCTTCATCGCCGGCGCCTTCTTGTACCACGGCCGGCCTCCGCCGTGCCGACAGACCGAGACCCGGGCGCCGGCGAGCGCCCGCGCGGCGCACGGTCCGGCCCCCGCAAGCCATCCTGCGGCACTCCGGTCGCGGCCCGGCGGGCGTCGGTCCCCGGCCACCCGCATCCCGGTCGCGCCGGCAGACCTCCCAGTCGCGGTGGCTCCCGGTCACGCCGGCACGCCGAGCTCGACCCGGGGGCCGATTCTGCGCCGGCGGGCCCGGCCGGCCCCAGCGCCCGGTGGGAACCCGAGCGGCGAGAGCGCTGGCCGACGGCCAACCTGGGTCGTCGGCGTCACAGGACAGGAAACCGCTGCCGAAAACGAGGAAACCGGTACCGCGCGGCTCGGCGACTGCCCGTCAGCGGCGCTTGACCGCCGCCGGGTCGACCGAGACGACCGCCCACCCCAGCCCGCGCAGCTGGGAGGAGACGTCCTGACGGCGGCGGTCGCTCCGGCGGCGCTCCGGCAGCCGCCCCTCGGGGGCCGAGCGGCGGCGCTCGCCGACGCGCCGGTCGAGCAGCACCTGGACGGTGTCGTTGCCGGCGAAGGCCCGCTTCAGGTACTCGAACAGTCGCTCGCGGTCGCGGGCGACGAGGAGAATCTGGCGGGTCCGCCGGGAGGCATCGTGATCGGCGTTCGCCGCCGTGGGTCCGGTATGGAGGTCCAGGAAGCGACCGAGCGCCGCCCAGGTCTCGCTGCCGCAGGCCGGGCACTCCGCCGGGCCCACCTCGAAGCACACCTCGCAGTCCAGACACATCGCCAGGCGGCGGAGAGGGATGTGGAGCTGGGGGCCGGGACGTCGGGACCTGGTCAACATCGGATCGCCTCCTCGATCTCGGGCAGCAAGCGAAGATCATGCGATCCCGGTGCCAAGGTCACAGCGGGCGCGACGGGCGAAATCCGGAGGCGACGGCCGCCCGCCGACCTGGGCTGCGGTGTCAGTCCGGACCGGCGGCGCCAAACTGGCGCGGCGACTGTCGAAGGGCCGCCGACCGTCGGCGGCCCTTCGAGACCGGACGTCGCGGCCGGCAGCCGCTCAGCGCGCGAAGAGGACCCAGAGGCCGATGGCGACGAATCCGACGCCGGCCACCGCCTTCAGCGTGGCGGTCGGGACCCACCGGCCGAGCTGGTCCCCGACCAGCACGGCCGCCGCGGTGGACAGGACCAGGGCGCTGGCGGCCGCGGCCAGCACGCCGGCCTTGCTGAGGCCTGGATCGGTCGCGTACAGGAGCGTCGCCAGCTGCGTCTTGTCGCCCAGCTCGGCCAGCAGCACGGTGAGGAAGACCGCGGCGTACGCCTTCATGAGGCTGAACGGGGAGCGGTCGCCGCCCGCGCGGCGGCCCCGGACGCCCCGGCCCCGCCTGGCCGGTACGGATGCTCCTGGATCCAGTGCTGAGCGATGTCGATCCGCCGGCAGATCCACACCCGGTCGTGGCGCTGGACGTGGTCGAGGAAGCGGCACAGGGCGGCGGCGCGGCCGGGCCGGCCGGCCAGGCGCGCGTGCAGCCCGACCGACATCATGCGGGGCGTATCGGCGCCCTCGGCGTAGAGGGTGTCGAAGGCATCGCGCAGGTAGGTGAAGAAGTCGTCGCCGGTGTTGAAGCCCTGGGGGATGCCGAACTTCATGTCGTTGTTGTCCAGGGTGTAGGGAATCACCAGGTGCGGCCGGCCGCCCACCGTGACCCAGTAGGGCAGGTCGTCGTTGTAGGCGTCGCTGTCGTAGAGGAAGCCGCCCTCCTCCACGACCAGGCGCCGGGTGTTGGGGCTGAGCCGGCCGGTGTACCAGCCGAGCGGGCGGCGGCCGGTCAGCCGCTGCAGGCTCTCGACGGCCAGCCGGATGTGCTCGCGCTCCACCGCCTCGTCCACGAACTGGTAGTCGATCCAGCGCCAGCCGTGGCTGACCACCTCGTGGCCGGCCTCGACGATGGCGGCGGCGGCCTCGGGGTGGCGCTCCAGCGCCATGCCGACGGCGAACACGCTGATGGGGATGCGCCGCTCGGCGAAGATGCGCAGGAGCCGCCAGAAGCCCACGCGGCTGCCGTACTCGTACATGGACTCGACCTGCAGGTTGCGCACACCGCGCAGGGGCTGCATGCCGACCACCTCCTGCAGGAACGCCTCCGACTCGGCGTCGCCGTGCAGGATGCAGCGCTCGCCGCCCTCCTCGTAGTTCAGGACGATCTGCAGGGCCAGCCGGGCGCCGCCGGGCCACTTCGGGTCGGGCGGGCGCCGGCCGTAGCCGATCAGGTCGCGGTCGTAGGTCGTCACCGTCGCCTCGCCCGGGCGTCGCCGCCGCCGGTCGTCACCGCCCGCCCTCAGGCCTGTCCGATCCCCGGGGCGCCCAGGCTCTCGACGGTGTCGGCGTCGTCCGGCAGGCCCGCGGCGCGGTAGTGGGCGCGAGCCGCCTCCACCCCGGCGCCGGGCGCGGTCCGGAAACCCTGGTCGCGCAGCACGATCTCGAGCGCGGCCAGGCAGAGCAGCACGTTCTGGCGCGAGGCCGAGTAGCCCATGGTGCCGATGCGCCAGATGCGGCCCTGCAGCGGCCCGAACGCCGCCCCGATCTCGATGCCGAAGTCGTGCACCAGGCGCTGCCGCACCCGCAGCTCGTCCACGCCCTCGGGCACGACGACCGGCGTCAGCATGGGCAACCGGTGCTCGAACGGCTCCTTGCCGAACAGCTCGAGGCCGAGCGCCTCGAGGCCGGCCCGCAGGGCGTCGCCGTGCAGGCGATGGCGGAGGAACCGCCGCTCGAGCCCCTCGGTCTGCAGCGCCCGCAGCGCCTCGCGCAGCCCGTAGACCAGGGCGGTCGGGGCGGTGTGGTGGTTGAAGCGGGCCGCGCTCCAGTAGCGCTCGATCTGCCCCAGGTCGAGGTAGTTGCTGCGCACCCGGGTCCGGCGGCGTGCGAGAGCGGCCGCGGCGCGGTCGTTGTAGGTCACGGGCGCCAGCCCCGAGGGGCAGGAGAGGCACTTCTGGGTGCCGGCCACCATGACGTCTACCCCCCAGGCGTCGGTCGCGACCCGGCAGCCGCCCAGGGTGACGACGGCGTCGGCCATCAGGAGGGCGTCGTACCGGTGGGCGAGGCGGGCCATCTCCTCGAGGGGCTGCAGCACGCCGGTGGAGGTCTCGCCGTGGACCAGGGCGACGAGCTTGGTCGGCCCGGCGCCCAGCGCGGCCTCCACCGCCGCCGGGTCGAGCACGCGGCCCCACTCGCCCCGCACCCTGACCACCTCGGCGCCGCAGCGCTCGGCGATCTCGCCCAGCAGCAGGCCGAAGCGGCCGCACTCGCCCACCACCACCCGATCGCCGGGTTCGACCAGCGACACGATGGCGGCCTCCAGGCCCGCCCGCCCGGTGCCCGGCACGGGAAACGTCCGGGCATTGGTCGTCTCGAAGGCCAGGCGCAGGAGCGCCATGACCTCGTTCATGATCGCGGTGAACTCGGGGTCGAACTGGCCGAGGAGCGGCGTGGCCATGGCACGCAGCACCCGCGGGTCGGCCATGCTGGGGCCCGGCCCGAGCAGGATGCGGGGGCCCGGCAACAGGTCGCCGACCGAAGCCGGCGCGCCGGTCGGCCGGGTGGTCGCGTCGCCGGGCGGCACGCTCATGTCCGGCGGGGCCACGCCGCCTGCTCCACGGGCCACCCGCCCGGCGCCAGGTGGGCCATCGCCCCGGTGTACGCCTTGGGCAGGGGCCAGGCGAGGTCGCCCACCTTGCTCGTGCCCACGCCCATCCAGACCAGGCTCTCGACGAACTTCACCGCCGCCGCCACGCCGTCGATCACGGGGACGCCCAGGGCCCGCTGGATCTCGGCGGCCAGGTCGGCCATGCCGGCGCAGCCCAGCACGATCGCCCCGCTGTGGTCCTCGGCCAGGGCGCGCTTGCACTCCTCGAGCACGACGCGGCGGGCGTCCGAGCCCTCGCGCTCCAGCTCGAGCACGGGCAGGTCGGTGGCCCGGATGGCGCGGCAGAAGCGGTGCATCCCGTAGCGCTCGACCAGCTCGGCGGCGATGACGCGCGTGCGGGTCAGCGTGGTGACGATGGAGAACCCGGTGGCGACGAAGGTGGCCGCGTGCATGGCGGCCTCGGCGATGCCCAGCACGGGCCCGCGGGCGATCTCGCGGCAGGCCAGCAGCCCGGGGTCGCCGAAGCAGGCGATGACGTAGCCGTCCATGCCCTCGCGCTCGCCCCGGCGCACCTCCTCCAGCAGCCCCGGCACGCTGACCGCCTCGTCGTAGTGGCCCTCGATCGAGACCGGGCCGCCGGCCGGGTGGCAGGCGACGATCTCGGTCCCCGGCCCGGCTGCGGCCCGGGCGGCCTCGCCGATCTTCCGGGTCATGCTCGCGGTCGTGTTGGGGTTGATCACCATGATGCGCATGGCGCGCCTCCGGGCGCCGATTCTAGCCGGCCCTATTGATTTTCGCCTGGGAATCTAGTCTGATAGCGGCCCGGATCATGGGTCTCGACCGTCGGACCCTCAGCATCCCCGCCCGTCCCGAGCCGCTGGCGCTCGAGCCCCGGCGCACCGCGGTCATCGTCGTGGACATGCAGAACGCCTTCGTCTCCAGGGGCGGCTACCTGGACCTCCTCGGCGTCGACCTCTCCGGCGCGGCGGGCGTGATCGCCCGCACCCGCGAGGTGCTGGCCGCCTCGCGACCGGCCGGCATGCACGTCGTCTTCCTCCAGATGGGCTGGACGCGCGACCGGCGCGACGCCGGCGGACCCACCTCGCCCAACTGGCACAAGGCCAACGCGCTGCGCCTGATGCGCCGGCGGCCGGAACTCGACGGCACGCTGATGATCCAGGGCACGTGGGACTACGCCCTGGTGGACGAGCTCAAGCCGGAGCCGGAGGACCTGGTGGTCCACAAGCCGCGCTACAGCGGCTTCTACTCGACCAACCTGGACGCGCTGCTGCGCGAGCGCGACGTGCGCACGCTGGTCTTCACCGGCGTGGCCAGCAACGTCTGCGTGGAGTCCACGCTGCGCGACGCGTTCTTCCTCGAGTACTTCCCGCTGTGGGTAGCCGACTGCAGCCTGCCCTCGGGCCCGCCGCACCTGCACGACGCGGCCGTGGAGAACGTCCAGCGCTTCTTCGGCTGGGTGACGACCACCGCCGAGTACGTCGCCGCCGTGCGCGCCGCCGGCGGGTGACGGCCACCCCGGGG